>NZ_WSPG01000030.1:0-48629 GCF_022819185.1 Morganella sp. HSTU-ASny43 | reverse complement strand
AAAATAATATTTTTTGTGATATGTCCTGCGAGTGCCCACACAGATTGTCTGATAAATTGTTAAAGAGCAGTTGCAACCTTCGCTGCCGTTGCCGGTCTTCTGCGTTGTTGCGAGGCTGCGTATATTACGTTTTCAGCCCCTTTGAGTCAAGCGTTGTTTTTCAACTTTCCGCGTTTTCTCTTTCTGCCGGAACCGCGTGTTATCGCGTTGTTCCGTGTCAGTGGTGGCGCATTATAGACACTCGCTGAGATCACGCAAGTGTTTATTTCAACTTTTTTTCTGTTTGCAGATAAAACACCCAATCGGGTTACTTTTTAGGTGATTTTGCGCTTTTTTGTACGGGTTTCAGCAGTGCAGGTAAATCCGCGATACTGTTAATCACAATATCTGCCGCCGCTTCGGCGTCTTCCGTTACCGGTTTACCGGTGCGTACCAATACGGTTGTACCCACTTCGGCTGCCCGTCCGGCCAGCATATCGTCGAGCTTATCCCCTACCATATAAGAGTTACTCATATCGATCTTCAGAAATTTCTGTGCATCCAGCAGCATACCCGGCTCCGGTTTACGGCAGTTACATTCCTGACGAAACTCTTCGACAGTACCTTCGGGATGATGAGGACAATAATAGATACCATCCAGGTCAACGCCGCGATCCGCCAGAGACCAGTCCATCCATTCTGTCAGATGCATAAACTGATCTTCGGTAAACATACCGCGGGCAATACCCGACTGATTTGTGACTATGATTAAAGCGTAGCCCATCTGCTTGATGGCCTGCATTGCTTCAATCGCGTTCTCTATAAACTGAAAATCATCAATCTCATGGAGATAGCCGGTATCTACGTTAATGGTGCCGTCTCTGTCCAGAAATACTGCAGGGATACCCATGGTTACACTCTTAGTCCGTCATCAATAATGTATTTAGTATCGCCTATTTGATGCGGAATGAGAATGCGGCCTGATAACTAAATCCTGTTGACTTAGCCGTCCAGACATCTTAACATCCGAAAATCATCTGGTGAACAACCAGTTTCACGTAACAAGGTAATAATAATTACATGATAAAGCTGACGAATATAAATAAGGTTTTTCAGCAGGGTCATCGCGAAATACAGGCACTTTCTGATATTAACCTGCACGTCCCGCAAGGGCAGATTTACGGTGTGATTGGTGCTTCCGGCGCCGGGAAAAGTACGCTTATCCGCTGTGTGAATATGCTGGAACGGCCGACATCCGGACAGGTACTCGTCGGCGGCCGTGACCTCACTAAGATGAACGATAAAGAGTTAACCCGTGCCCGTCGCGGCATCGGAATGATTTTTCAGCACTTTAACCTGCTGTCCTCCCGTACTGTTTTCGGGAACATCGCTCTGCCCCTGGAACTGGACCGCGTACCGGCGGCGGAAATTGAAAAACGGGTTGTGAAGCTGCTTGACCTGGTCGGTCTGTCTGATAAACGGGATGTTTATCCGGCAAATCTGTCCGGTGGTCAGAAACAGCGTGTGGCTATCGCCCGCGCACTGGCAAACGAACCGGAGGTATTGCTGTGTGATGAGGCCACCAGCGCCCTGGATCCGGCAACGACCCGTTCGATTCTGGAACTGCTGAAAGACATCAACCGCCGGCTGGAGTTAACTATCCTGCTGATCACCCATGAAATGGATGTGGTGAAACGCATCTGTGACCAGGTTGCGGTTATCAGCGGCGGACAGCTGATTGAACAGAATACGGTGAGTGAGGTGTTCTCTCATCCGAAAACACCAGTGGCACAGGCCTTTATTGAATCCACGCTGCATCTGGATGTGCCGGAAGATTATCTGGCACGTCTGAAACCGGAGCCGGCGGAAGGACTGGGGCCGCTGCTGAAGCTGGAGTTTGGTGGTCAGTCTGTCGATGCCCCGCTGATCTCGATTGCATCACGCAAGTTCAATATTGATATCAGCATCCTGAGTTCTCAGATGGATTATGCGGGTGGTGTGAAATTTGGTGTCATGCTGGCAGAACTGGACGGTAACAGCCCGCAAGATGTTGAAGCGGCGATTAGTTTTCTGAAAGAACACCACGTAAAAACAGAGGTTCTCGGTTATGTCTGAAGGAATGATTTTACTGTTAGTTAAAGGCATCTGGGAAACCCTGGTTATGACATTTGCATCCGGTTTCCTGGGATTTTTAATCGGTCTGCCGGTGGGGGTACTGCTGTATATCACCCGTTCTGGGCAAATTGCGGATAATAAAAGCCTGTACCGGACCTTGTCCGTGCTGGTCAATATCTTCCGCGCGATTCCGTTCATTATCTTACTGGTGTGGATGATTCCGTTTACCCGGTTAGTCGTCGGTACATCTATCGGGTTACAGGCTGCCATTGTGCCGCTGACTGTCGGCGCTGCACCGTTTATTGCCCGTATGGTGGAAAACGCCCTGCTGGAGATCCCGTCAGGACTGATTGAAGCATCGCGGGCGATGGGAGCCACACCATTACAGATTGTCAGCAAGATCCTGCTGCCGGAAGCATTACCGGGACTGATCAACGCCGCTACCATTACGCTGATCACCCTCGTGGGTTACTCCGCAATGGGTGGTGCTGTCGGTGCAGGCGGGTTAGGTCAGATTGGTTATCAGTATGGTTATGTCGGATATAACGCAGTAGTTATGAATACGGTATTGGCATTGCTGGTTGTTTTGGTCTTTATTATTCAGGTATGTGGTGATCGTCTGGTTAAGGCCGTTACCCACAAATAAGACTCTCTCCGCGCCGCACTGACTGCGAACGCGTATTAAACAGAACGAGGAAAGAAAAGATGGCTTTTAAATTAAAATCGCTTGTCGTTGCCGGTGCTTTGCTGGGTTCATTAGTGCTGGCGGGTTGCGGACAGAATGAAAAAGATCCGAAAAGTATCAAAGTCGGCGTGATCGTCGGTGCTGAACAGCAGGTGGCAGAAGTGGCGAAAAAAGTCGCCAAAGACAAATACGGCCTGAATGTGGAACTGGTTACGTTCAACGACTACGTCATGCCGAACGAAGCGCTCAGCCGTGGTGATATCGATCTGAACGCATTCCAGCACAAACCGTATCTGGATCAGCAGATTAAAGACCGTAACTACAAATTAACTCCGGTGGGCAATACCTTTGTTTATCCGATTGCCGGTTATTCAAAGAAAATCAAATCACTGGATGAATTACAGGACGGCGCACAGGTCGCTCTGCCGAATGACCCGACTAACCTCGGCCGTTCACTGCTGTTATTACAGAAGCAGGGATTAATCAAACTGAAAGAAGGCACCGGTCTGCTGCCGACAGTTCTTGATGTGGTTGAAAACCCGAAAGGTCTGAAACTGATCGAGCTGGAAGCCCCGCAGCTGCCGCGTTCACTGGATGATAATAAGATCGACCTGGCCGTGATCAACACCACTTACGCCAGCCAGATCAACTTAACCCCGGCTAAAGACGGCTTATTTGTTGAAGATAAAGATTCACCTTACGTCAACATTATTGTCTCCCGCGAAGATAATAAAGACAGTGAAGCGGTGAAACAATTTGTTCAGGCATATCAGTCTGATGAAGTCTTTAACGAAGCAGATAAAGTCTTCAACGGCGGTGCGGTGAAAGGCTGGTAAAAGACCGGGAGTTCAGAATAACTGCTAAGTTCTTTTATCTTTAATCAAAGAATATTACACTGAGGGTGAACAATTGTTCACCCTTTTTATTTTGTTATAATCATTAAATGTTCATCATATAAATAATAATATTTCATCTGCCCTTACTTTTCTGTTTTGTACAGCCAGAGGATTGTTTTCCATGCGAGTGCTTATTATCAGCCTGCTTGCTCTTCTCATCGCGGGATGCTCTTTCCGTCAGAGTCATTCTGAACAGGAGCAGGCGCAATACGCCGATATGCGGCTGAAAAAATCGGCCGGTAAAAAAGCCAAATCAACATCCGCAGCATCACGCGTCAAACTCTATCTCCACCCGGAAGAACTGCTGGGTAAACCTTTCCGTGACCTTGGTGTGGTTTTGGGTCAGAATTGCCGTGAAGCGGCAAACCCTGCACAGTCCGGTATTCCGGCAGCCCGTAAGCAAATGCTGTCCCGGGCCGGAAAACTGAAAGCAGATGCCGTGTTACTCCACCAGTGCGCCGTGAACCCCGCGCAGGGTTGTAAGCAGCTGGCGGTATGCGAAGGTACTGCGATTAAGGTTGATGATGTCTGAGTTTTCATTTTCGCCCGTGGGGTTTATCCGCTCACCGTGGCAGGAAAAATTTGCGATTCCGCGCCAGCCGGGGCTGGTTGAGGATGGTACCGGGGAACTGCACTTTGTGGCGCCCTATAATCACGCCGACTGCGTGCGCGGACTGGAACAGTTCAGTCATGTGTGGGTCATCTTTGTTTTCCATGATATTCCGGCCGGCAGCTGGCGTCCGCTGGTACGCCCGCCGCGCCTTGGCGGTAATGCAAAAATGGGCGTGTTTGCCACCCGCTCCACCTTCCGCCCGAATCCGATCGGGATGTCGCTGGTTGAACTGAAAAAAGTCTGTTACGACGGCGATACGGCGTATCTCTCCCTCGGCAGCCTGGATCTGCTTAACGGCACACCGGTGCTGGATATCAAACCCTATCTGCCCTATGCTGAATCCGTGCCCGGCGCACTGGCCGGTTTTGCGCAGGAAGAGCCGCCGGCGGATATGCCGGTCGTGTTCAGCCCTGCCGCGCAGCAATTCATAACAGCTCAGGCCGCACAATATCCTGATTTGGCGCGTTTTATCACACAGGTACTGGCGCAGGATCCGCGTCCGGCGTATAAAAAACAACAGGCTGACGATAAAATTTATGCCGTGCACCTGCTGGATTTAAATGTCCGCTGGCATATCCGTGACGGCGTGACCGAAGTCATCAGTCTGGAAAAACGCTAAACCCCTTTTGGGGCGCGGCAGTCACTGGTAAACTGTCAGGCTTAACTTCACTTCTGCGCAGAATATTTCTGCGATAAGACATGTTTGTCGTTCTAATGGAACCTAAATAATGCGTACTACCCAATATCTGCTCTCTACTCTGAAAGAGACCCCTGCTGACGCCGAAGTGGTCAGTCATCAGCTGATGCTGCGCGCCGGGATGATCCGTAAACTTGCTTCAGGTCTGTACAACTGGATGCCGACCGGTGTCCGCGTATTACGCAAAGTTGAAAAGATCGTACGTGAAGAGATGGAAAATGCCGGTTCACTGGAAATCTCCATGCCGGTGGTTCAGCCCGCAGATTTATGGCTGGAGAGCGGACGCTGGGAACAGTACGGTCCGGAGCTGCTCCGTATTACCGACCGCGGCGATCGCCAGTTTGTTCTGGGTCCGACGCACGAAGAAGTGGTCACGGACATCATCCGTAACGAAGTGACATCTTACAAACAGCTGCCGCTGAATGTGTTCCAGATCCAGACCAAATTCCGTGATGAAGTCCGTCCGCGTTTTGGTGTGATGCGCTCCCGTGAATTCATCATGAAAGATGCGTACTCTTTCCACCTGACTCAGGATTCTCTGCAGGAGACGTACGATACGATGTATCAGGCGTACAGCAAAATCTTCAACCGTATCGGACTGGATTTCCGTGCAGTAATGGCAGATACCGGCTCTATCGGCGGAAGTGCATCCCACGAGTTCCAGGTTCTGGCACAGAGCGGCGAAGATGATGTGATTTTCTCCTCTGAGTCCGATTACGCGGCCAATATCGAACTGGCGGAAGCGGTCTGCAACATTACTGAGCGCCCTGCACCGCAGAAAGCAATGGAACTGGTTGATACACCAAACGCGAAAACTATCGCGGAGCTGGTTGAACAGTTTAATCTGCCGGTTGAGAAAACCGTCAAAACCCTGATTGTTCACGGCAGCAAAGAGAGCGGCCACAAACTGGTTGCGCTGCTGGTGCGCGGTGATCACGAACTCAACGAAGTGAAAGCGGAAAAACATCCGCTGGTTGCTTCTCCGCTGGAGTTCGCGACAGAAGAAGAGATCCGCGCAGCCGTGAATGCGGGCCCGGGTTCACTGGGGCCGGTCAATCTGCCGCTGCCGGTGGTCGCTGACCGTACTGTTGCCATGATGAGTGATTTCGGTGCCGGTGCGAATATCGACGGCAAACACTATTTCGGTATCAACTGGGAGCGTGATGCTGCCCTGCCGGAAGTGGCGGATATCCGTAATGTGGTCGCCGGTGACCCGAGCCCGGACGGCAAAGGTACTCTGATGATCAAGCGCGGGATTGAAGTCGGTCATATCTTCCAGCTCGGTAAAAAATATTCCGAAGCACTGAAAGCGACAGTTCAGAACGAAGCCGGTCACAACGAAGTGGTCTTTATGGGTTGCTACGGTATCGGGGTCACCCGTATTGTTGCGGCAGCGATTGAGCAGAACTTCGACGATCGCGGGATTATCTGGCCGGATGCGATTGCACCGTTCCAGGTTGCTCTGCTGCCGATGAATATGCACAAATCTTACCGCGTGAAAGAAGTGGCGGAAAAACTCTACGCTGATCTGACCGCTCAGGGCATTGAAGTGATCTTTGATGACCGTAAAGAGCGTCCGGGTGTGATGTTTGCGGATATGGAACTGATGGGGATCCCGCATACCATCGTTATCGGTGATCGCAACCTCGACAGCGGTGTGGTGGAATATAAATACCGCCGCAGCGAAGATAAATCTCTTATCGCGCTGGATGACGTTGTCAGTGTGCTGAAAGAGAAAATCATCACTGCCTGATTATCAGTGCTGTGAATACAAAAAGGCTGAACATCTGTTCAGCCTTTTTTATGCCTGCGGGAGCCGGAAGAACTTACTGACAACCGCGTGATTTATCCAGTACGGATTTGCCGGTCTGGATCAGCGCCTGATCAAACTGGCCGTCTTCCATGGACGGACGGATGGTGTAATACCCTTCCACTTCCAGATAGACAGGTTTTCCGCCTTCAACGCCCAGCTTGCCGTAGCCCTGCTCTAAGCCGATATTGCCCGGTACCGCGTAAACCACACCGGTCTGGCAATCTTTAAACGTTGCCGCATCCGCCATATAACGATATTCACCTTTCAGCTGTACCGGTTTCACCATTTTCAGGGTGTAGTTCAAATCCGATTTAACCGGGTTGCCGTCGATATCCAGCATTACCAGCGATTTATCCTGCGGATCATAATAAGCACGCTGCCCGGCAGTATCGGTCAGACGCAGTTTTTCGCCGTCTTTCGCCCAGGTCCCGGTTTCAAAGAAGGTCTGGTTGCCGTCGCGGGTTTCCAGATAGGTGCGCTGCATAACATAGGTGCCGTCACCTTCCAGTAAAACGGTCACATCCATGCCGGAGCAATCGGCACACGGAACCACGCCGTTATAGGCACGGTCAAGAACATGGACTTCCGGAGTTGGTGGCACAACCACTGTCGAACTACAGGCCGTAATGCTGAAAATGCCTGCCGCCAATAAGAGTTTTGTCAGATTTTTCATGTTTCCCCCTGAACATCAGATGAGGTAATGTTAGCAAAATGATTGTCAGTTTTTGTATATTCACGCGCTTTCAGACAATTACGCATTTTTATTTTTAAAATGGCAATGATTTTCCTCAAAACAGTGATAAACAATATGTTTTGCCGATAATAAAATGTAATCAGTAATAGCCAATATGATAACTATGATATAGTCTGCTGGGAGCGATGAGGCTATTTGAATAACCATCCGCGGATGATACCGCAAGCGAAAGTATGGTGAGGGAATATGTCTGCAGAAAACGAATATCAACCAATTAATTGTGATGACTATGACAACCTCGAACTGGCCTGCCAGCATCATATGGTACTGGAAGTGACCTTACAGGGGGGCGATGTTCTGACAGGAAAAGCGACCGATTTGGTGCTCCGGAAGAAAGTGGAATACCTTGTTGTCACGATTGACAACGAACTGCGGGAGCTTCGTCTGGACTCTATTGTCAGCTTCAGTCATCCCGAACTGGGAACAGTGGTTATTGATCACTCACCGTCCTGAATAACTCTGCAACCCCGTCCGCGGGGTTGTTTTTTTCCTGCATAATCATCAGTTTTGCCTCATCCGCTTCTCCCTCTTTCGTGACAAATACCCCGACCGCCGCTATCAGCGTATCGTTATACCAGAGCAGCGGTGTGCGTTCGCGCAGCCAGGGCGCAACGCCGCATTCCTGCCACAGCTTTTTGGCTGATCGCCCGCGATCACGGCCGCAGATATGATAATGCCCCTGCAAACCAAAACGGACAGTCACCTGTTCATCCGGGCGCGGCGGACGCACCACAGAAGCCACATCCTGTGTAGTGACCGTTTCCGCCATCCGCAAAATGCCGGCATCATCAGGCAGTTGCAGCGCAGAGTGCAGATCCCACGGCAGGCAATAGTCTGATAACCCAGCGGTTTTTTCTGTCACATGCAGTTTATTCTGATAACGGCGGATGGTGACCGGTTTCAGATAATAGCCCGGCTCTGCATCCGGTTTCGCCAGTGCCACTTCCTGCCAGAGCAGTGCCAACTGATGCTGTGACGGCATCTGCACACCACAGTGTTTCAGCCAGCGGCGCAGTATGCCGTTGCGTTTCGCCGTCCCGGCGCTGAGCAGCGGGATAAAAGATAACCCGTTATCCGCATCCGTTAACTGCATAAGTTCCGGCAGCAGCAGTTCATCCAGCAGGGCTTCCTGTTCACCGCAAAGCGCGGCACTGCGGGAAACTGCCTGAGCAAAGTGCGGCCAGCGGGCATTCAGTTGCGGTAATACCGCATGGCGCAGAAAATTGCGGTCATAACGGCGATCCTGATTACTGTCATCCTCGACCCAGGAAAGCTGATAATATTGTGCATACTGTTCGAGCTGAGCACGGCTGAAGGAGAGTAACGGACGGATCAGCGGATTGGCACCGAATGCCATCTGTTCCGGCATTGCAGAGAGACCGGCAGGGCCGCTGCCGCGTTTTAAGGCAAGAAAGAAGGTTTCGCTCTGATCATCCAGATGCTGTGCGGTTACCAGCGCCTCATCCGGAGCTATCACTTCACGGAAAGCCTGATAGCGGGCATCTCTGGCGGCAGCTTCGATCCCTTTTTTGCGGGGATCCACCTGCACGCGGCACACCTGAAACGGAACAGAGAGTGAATCGCAGAATGTCCGGCAGTGATCTGCCCAGTCATCCGCCAGCGGATTTAATCCGTGATGAATGTAGACTGCCCGCAACCGCAATGCCGGACGCTCAGCGGTCTGCCACTGCCGCAGAGCATGCAGCAGGACAACGGAATCAAGCCCGCCGCTCAGTCCCGCCAGGATTGCCTGCTGAGAGGCAAACACACGGCGGAACACGGCAGACAGTGATTCACAAAAGGCAGTATCCACAACCGGTTATCAGCAGTAGCCGTAGCTCATCAGGCGCTCATAGCGGCGATTAGCCAGAGACTCGCTGTCCAGTTTATCCAGCTCTTCCAGATCAGACAGGATCTGTGCTTTCAGGGATGCGGCAACCGCTTCATAATCACGGTGCGCGCCGCCCAGCGGCTCAGGGATCACATTGTCGATCAGTTTCAGCTCTTTCAGACGCGGCGCGGTGATCCCCATCGCTTCTGCGGCGATCGGCGCTTTATCCGCACTTTTCCACAGAATCGAGGCACAACCTTCCGGTGAAATCACAGAGTAAGTGCTGTATTGCAGCATATTCACTTTGTCGCCCACTGCAATCGCCAGTGCACCGCCGGAACCGCCTTCCCCGACCACGGTACAGACAGTCGGTACTTTCAGGCGGGACATTTCACGCAGGTTACGGGCAATCGCCTCAGACTGGCCGCGCTCTTCCGCGCCCACGCCCGGATAGGCCCCCGGGGTGTCGATAAAGGTGATCACCGGCAGATTAAAGCGCTCTGCCAGTTCCATCAGACGCAGGGCTTTGCGGTAACCTTCCGGTGCCGGCATGCCGAAGTTACGGCGGATTTTTTCTTTGGTTTCACGGCCTTTCTGATGGCCGATAATCATCACCGGACGACCGTCCAGACGGGCAATCCCGCCGACAATCGCTTTGTCATCCGCATATGCGCGGTCGCCTGCCAGTTCCTGAAAATCGGTAAAGATCAGTTTGACGTAATCCAGGGTATACGGACGACGCGGATGGCGTGCCAGCTGAGCAATCTGCCAGGCACCCAGGTCAGCGAAAATCTTACGTGTCAGTTCCAGACTCTTCGCCCGTAAGCGTTCAACTTCTTCGTCAAGATTGATATCGAGTGATTCATCCTGGCGGCTGACCGCGGTCAGCGAATCAATTTTCGCCTCTAACTCGGCAATCGGCTGTTCAAAATCCAGAAAATTAAGACTCATAATGTTCCTATTTTAGTCAAATTCTAATTCTACCTGCTCATTACCCAGCAGAGTCCGCAGATCCGTCAGAAGGGTATCGGTCGGGGTGACCCGCCAGGTTGCACCGAAACGCATCCGCGCTCTGGCATCGTCCTTCTGGTAATAAAGGTGAACCGGTATTGTCCCGGAGCGGTGCGGTTCAAGCGCACCGCGCAGCCGGTGCAGCAGTTGTTCGTCAATTTGCCCGTCCGTGAGCGAGATAGCAAGCCCGCGCGCATATTTTTCGCGTGCTTCGCTGATATCCAGCAGCTCCCTGACCACCATTTTAAGCCCGCCGCTGAAATCATCAAAGCTGACCTGCCCGGAAGCAATCAGAATGCGATCCTGTTCGAGCAGATGCTGGTAACGTTCCAGTGCATCGGAAAATAGCATAATTTCCAGCCGGCCGGAACGATCATCGAGGGTACAGACACCAATCCGGTTTCCCCGTTTGGTGGTGATCACCTTGGAAGCCAGCACCAGACCGACTACCGTGGTCATCTGACCACGCGGTGTCGGGTTAACATCTTTCAGACGTAAACCATGAGTATAGCGCTCAATCTCTTTCAGATAACGGTTTATCGGATGTCCGGTAAGATACAGCCCGAGTGTTTCCCGCTCCCCTTCGAGGATAATTTCGTCCTGCCATTTCGGAATATTGGCATAAGAGCGCTCTACCTGCTCCGGTGCCTCTGCCAGTACCCCGAACATATCCGCCTGACCGATGGCTTCCGCTTTGGCGTGCTGATCCGCTGCTTTCAGCGCATCCTCCAGTGAGGACATCAGCGCGGCGCGGTGCGGCCCCAGCCGGTCAAACGCGCCGGACATAATGAGTTTTTCCATTACGCGGCGGTTCAGTTTTTTGGTGTCCGTACGGGCACACAAATCAAAAATATCCTTGAAATACCCGTCCTTACGGGCTTCCAGAATCGCTTCGATCGGGCCTTCGCCGACACCTTTAATCGCACCGATACCATAGACTATCTCACCTTCATCATTGACATGGAAGTGATACAGTCCGCTGTTGATATCCGGCGGCAATACTTTCAGACCCATCCGCCAGCATTCATCCACCAGCCCGACGACTTTTTCGGTGTTATCCATATCCGCCGTCATCACGGCAGCCATAAATTCCGCCGGATAGTGTGCTTTCAGCCACAGTGTCTGATAGGAAACCAGCGCGTAGGCAGCGGAGTGAGATTTGTTAAACCCGTAGCCGGCGAATTTCTCCACCAGGTCAAAGATTTTCATGGACAGCTCGGCATCGATGCCGTTTTTCACCGCGCCCTCTTCAAATACCGAGCGCTGTTTTGCCATCTCTTCCGGCTTTTTCTTACCCATTGCACGGCGCAGCATATCCGCGCCGCCCAGGGTATAGCCCGCCAGCACCTGGGCAATCTGCATCACCTGTTCCTGATAGAGGATGATGCCGTACGTCGGTTCCAGTACCGGCTGCAGGGATTCATGCTGCCATTCCACATCCGGGTAAGAGATGGCCTCACGTCCGTGTTTACGGTCGATAAAGTTATCCACCATGCCCGACTGCAGCGGGCCGGGCCGGAACAGCGCCACCAGGGCTATCATGTCTTCAAAGCTGTCCGGACGCAGACGTTTGATCAGATCCTTCATGCCGCGGGATTCAAGCTGGAAGACCGCTGTGGTTTCCGAGCGCTGCAGCATATCAAAGCTTTTCTGGTCGTCGAGCGGGATAGCCGCGATATCCACCGGCGGCTTGCCTTTTTTCTCATTGCGCGGGTTAATCATGCCCAGCGCCCAGTCGATAATCGTCAATGTACGCAGACCGAGGAAGTCGAACTTCACCAGACCGGCATATTCCACGTCGTTTTTATCAAACTGCGTGACCGGGTTATTCCCTTCCGGGTCGCAGTAAAGTGGTGCGAAATCGGTAATTTTTGTCGGCGCGATCACCACACCACCGGCGTGTTTGCCGGCGTTACGTGTCACCCCTTCCAGGATACGCGCCATATCGATCAGCGCCCTGACTTCCTCATCGGCCTCATACACCTCGCCGAGCTGCGGCTCTGCCGCAAAGGCTTTTTCCAGTGTCATACCGGGATCCGGCGGCACCAGTTTGGAAATTCTGTCGACAAACCCGTACGGATGCCCCAGTACACGGCCGACATCGCGGATAACCGCTTTTGCCGCCATCGTACCGAAGGTAATAATCTGAGAAACGGCATCACGCCCGTACATTTCGGCTACGTGATCAATCACGCGGTCACGTTTTTCCATGCAAAAGTCGACGTCAAAGTCAGGCATGGAGACACGTTCCGGGTTCAGGAAGCGTTCGAACAGAAGGTCGAACTCCAGTGGATCCAGATCGGTGATTTTCAGGGAGTACGCCACCAGTGAACCGGCACCGGAACCACGTCCCGGCCCCACCGGCACATTGTTATCCTTCGACCACTGGATAAACTCCATCACGATCAGGAAGTAGCCGGGGAAGCCCATCTGGTTAATCACTTTCAGTTCAACATCCAGACGCTCGTCATATTCCGGGCGGCGCTGCGCACGCACTTCCGGATCCGGGAACAGGAACGCCAGGCGCTCCTCCAGTCCCTCTTTCGAGCGTTTGACCAGATAATCTTCCGTGCTCATGTCCCCGGTCGGGAACTGCGGCAGGAAATACTCGCCGAGACGGATAGTGACGTTACAACGCTTAGCAATTTCGACGCTGTTCTGCAGTGCTTCCGGGATGTCGGCGAACAGTTCGCACATCTCGTCCTCACTGCGCAGATATTGCTGAGGGCTGTAGAGTTTCGGACGTTTCGGATCCGCTAACGTATAACCATCATGAATGGCTACGCGGATTTCATGGGCGTCAAAATCCTCACTGCTGATAAAGCGGACATCATTGGTCGCCACCACCGGCAGAGATTTCTCTGTCGCCAGCTGTACCGCAGCATGCAGATAGCTTTCCTCATCCTGGCGGCCGGTACGGATAAGCTCCAGATAGAAGCTGTCCGGGAAGTGGGTCTGCCAGAATTCCAGCGCCTGCTCCACCAGGGCGCTGTTACCGCGCAGCAGAAACTTACCCACATCCCCCTTGCGCCCGCCGGAGAGAATAATCAGCCCTTCTTTATGATTAACCAGCCAGTCGCGCTGAATGGTCGGTCCCTGTGCACCGTAGCCTTTCTGATAGGCTTCGGAGATAAGCAGGGTCAGGTTCTGATAACCGGTATTATTGCGTGCCAGAATCGTGAGTGACGCCAGTTCATCACCCAGCAGCTCGCTTTCCATCAGGAAATCCGCGCCGACAATCGGTTTCACCCCGGCGCCGTGCGCACTGCCGTAAAATTTCACCAACCCGCACAGGTTAGTGAAGTCCGTAATCGCCATCGCCGGCATATTCATCGACGCCACTTTCTTGACCAGCGGGCCGGTTTTAGCCAGTCCGTCAATCATGGAATAGTCGCTGTGAATATTAAGATGAATAAAACGCGGTTCCGCCATTACGCCATCCTCACTTACTGATACCGGCCAGCGCGCGGCGGACCGGGCCAAAACTGGTGCGGTGATGCTCTGTCACCCCATACTGTGCCAGCATCTCAAGATGCAGCGCCGTCGGGTAACCTTTGTGTTTTGCAAATCCGTACTGCGGGAATTGTTTATCCAGCTCCGCCATTTCGCGATCCCGCGTGACTTTTGCCAGTATCGATGCCGCACTGATCTCAGGCACCAGACCGTCACCCTTGATCACTGCCTGAGCAGGGACACCAAAATCCGGCGCTTTGTTGCCGTCCACCAGTACAAAACCCGGACGCACCGGCAACCCGGCAACCGCCCGCTGCATCGCCAGGAATGTGGCCTGTAAAATATTGATTTGATCAATTTCCGCCGCTTCCGCGCGGCCGATACTCCAGTACAGTGCCTTTTCCTGAATTTCAGCAAACAGGCGCTCACGTTTTTTCTCCGTGAGCTTTTTGGAGTCCGCCAGACCGTCGATCGGGTTCTGCGGATCAAGAATAACGGCAGCGGTTACCACCGCGCCGACCAGCGGCCCGCGGCCGACTTCATCGACACCGGCAATCAGTGCCGCGTCCGGATAAACAAAATCCATTAATTACTCGCTATATCTGATACGGCCTGTGCCGCCTGATTATCCGCATCAAGACGGATTTTCTGATGAAGTTCCAGGAAGGTTTCTCTGAGTTTATCCACGGCTTCACCGCCCTGCAACAGCGGCAGCAGTGCATTTGCCAGCAGATCACTGCGGCACTCATCCTGTAACAGTTCCGGCACGATCTCACGCCCTGCCAGCAGGTTCGGCAGTGACACATACGAAGTTTTGACCAGCCGTTTCGCCAGCCAGAACGTGAACGGCTTCATGCGATAGCCCACGACCATCGGGCATTTCGCCAGCATGCACTCCAGTGCCGCCGTACCTGACGCCAGCAGTGCGGCGTCCGAGGCAATCATGGCATCACGGGCGCGGCCGTCAAGCAGGTGCACATCCAGTTCCGGGGCAATTTCCTGTTTGATAGCTTCAAATTCAGCGCGGCGTTTCGCATTTACCAGCGGCACCACAATCTGTAAATCCGGCAGTGCCTGCCGCAGCAGTTGCGCGGTTTTCAGAAAATCGCCGCTGAGCATCGAGACTTCCGCGTGACGGCTGCCCGGCAGTATTGCCAGACACGGCACGGACGGATCCAGCCCCAGCGCGTCACGGGCAGCGGTTTTGTCCGGCTGCAACGGCAGTGCATCCGCCATGGTGTGGCCGATAAAGCGGCACGGTACATTGTATTTGTCGTAAAACGCTTTTTCGAACGGCAGGAAAGCCAGCACCAGATTGGTCGCTTTGGCGATTTTAAAGACCCGGTTCTGCCGCCACGCCCAGACTGACGGGCTGACATAGTGGATCGTTTTGATCCCGGAAGACTTTAACCGTCCTTCCAGGGTGATATTGAAATCCGGCGCATCAATGCCGACAAAAACATCCGGCTGCAGTTCACGGAAGCGGCGGGTGAGATCACGGCGGATGGAGAGCAGACGCGGCAGGCGCCCCAGCACTTCCACAATGCCCATCACGGCCAGTTCTTCCATTTCATACCAGGTTTCACAGCCTTCCGCCTGCATCAGCGGACCAGCGACCCCGAAGAAACGAACATCCGGATATTTTTCTTTCAGTGCGCGCATTAAACCTGCGCCGAGAATATCGCCGGAGGTTTCTCCGGCGACAATACCTATCGTGAGCGGACGAGGTGATACCGACATGGCAGCCCCCGCAATTACGGACGGATGATCCCGCGTTCAGCGGTATCCAGGAAGTCAGCGAAGGTTTTTACATGGACATTTTCTTTCGCCAGTTCAGCCAACTGCACTTTGGCTTCTGCCAGCGTCAGATTACTGCGGTACAGGACTTTATAGGCATTCTGTAACGCACTGATATCGTCTTTATCAAAACCACGGCGTTTGAGGCCGATAGCATTGAGGCCGAAGGCGGTCACATGGTTACCCTGCGCGATTAAGAACGGCGGGATATCCTGCGCCACACCTGAACAGCCGCCGACCATCACGTGCTCACCGATACGGCAGAACTGATGAACAGCCGATAAGCCACCCAGGATGACATAATCATCCAGCGTGACATGACCCGCCAGGGTTCCGTTGTTGGCAATGATACAATGGTTGCCGATCACACAGTCGTGAGCAACATGGGCATTGATCATCAGCAGGTTGTCGTTACCGATACGGGTAACGCCGGTGTCCTGCGCGGTGCCGCGATGAATAGTCACACTTTCGCGGATACGGTTACGATCACCGATTTCAACGCGGGTCGGTTCACCTTTGTATTTCAGATCCTGGTTTATCTCACCAATGGAGGCAAACTGGAAAATCTGGTTATCACGACCAATTTTGGTATGACCATTAATCACAACATGGGACTTGATTTCAGTCCCCTCACCGATCTCAACATCCGCACCAATACAGCAGAAAGGACCGATGGTGACATTGGCACCAATAACGGCGCCGTCTTCGATAATGGAAGACGGGTGGATCCGGGCGGTTTTATCGATCATTTATTACCCCTCACGGCGGCGTGCACACATCATGGTAGCTTCGCAGGCAACTTCTCCGTCAACTTTCGCAACACCCGTGAAACGGGCAACGCCGCGGCGTTCCTTATGGAAAGTCACTTCGAGGATCATCTGGTCTCCCGGCAGTACCGGGCGTTTAAAGCGACAGTCATCGATGGCGGCAAAATAATACAATTCGCCCGGCTCTAATTTACCCAGGCTTTTGAACGCCAGAATGCCGGTGGCCTGAGCCATCGCTTCCAGAATAAGAACGCCCGGAAAAATTGGTTTGCCCGGGAAATGCCCCTGGAAAAACGGCTCATTGAATGATACGTTTTTCACGGCACGTAAAAATTTACCTTCTTCAAAATCCAGCACGCGATCCACTAATAAAAACGGATACCGGTGCGGAAGAAGCTCTAAAATTTCATCAATTTTGAGAGTATGGTTGTCACTCATCAGAATACTCTTCCTGTCTCTTTGTCATATGTCTTATTAATAACACGGCCTGCTATACCCGTCACGCGGTTAGCAGGCCGCAAAAATACCGCAAAATGCGCTGTTATTTATCGTCGTTATCCAGCTGCCTTTCGACCGCCTTCAGGCGTTTATTCATTTCGCTGATGTTCATCACCAGCGCGGCAGTTTTACGCCATGTTTTATTTGGCTGTAACGGAATACCGGAGGAGTATACACCCGGTTCGGTGATAGGCCGCATTACCATGCCCATGCCTGTCACGACGACGCGATCGCAGATTTCCATATGACCATTAATGACGCTTGCTCCGCCAATCATACAGTTGCGGCCGATTTTCAGGCTCCCGGCCATAATCACACCACCGGCTACTGCGGTGTTGTCGCCGATTATGACGTTATGGGCAATCTGGCACTGGTTATCAATGATAACACCATTACCGATTACCGTATTTTCTAATGCACCACGGTCGATAGTAGTACAGGAGCCGATTTCAACCCGGTCACCGATAATAACGGAACCCAGCTGAGGGATTTTAACCCACTGACCGCGATCGTTGGCATAACCGAATCCGTCCGCACCGATAACGGTGTTGGAATGAACCAGGCAGCCTTCGCCAATCACGATCCCGTGGTACACGGTGACATTTGCCCAGATACGGGTTTTGGCACCGATGGTGGTATTTTTGCCGACAAACGATCCTGCGCCGATGATAACATCGTCACCCAGAACCACGCCGGACTCAATGACAGCATTCGCACCGACCGACACATTTGCCCCGAGAGAGGCTGACGGGTCAATCACGGCAGACGGATGGATATTCTCAGCCGGAGCCGGTGTGGTATCCATAATCTGCGCCATATGCGCATACGCCAGGTACGGGTCTTTCACCACAAGGGCCGCGACCTGACAAAACGGTAAATCGTCTTCACGCAATACCACAGCACCCGCCTGACAACCAGCCAGTTTTTCCCGGTAACGGGCATCAGACAGAAAGGTAATTTGCCCGCTGTTTGCTGAATGCATAGGCGCGATACCGGTGATGACGAGATCGCCATCACCGTGTAACGTTGCATTCAACTGCTGAGCGAGATCAGCTAATCGAATGGAAGACATTAATTATTTAACCTGTTTCAGAACGTCAGCAGTGATATCAATGCCGGAAACAGAGTAAGCAACTGCGTTAGCATCGATCACAACGTCATATCCGCCTTTTGAAGCAACAGATTTCACTGCATCTTCAACACGCTTCATGACTTTGTTGCGTTCTTCCATCTGACGTTTCTGGAAATCCTGGTCAAATGCCTGGGCTTTTTTCGCGAAGTCAGCACGTTTGGTGTCGAATTCACCTGCCAGTTTCTGACGCTCGCTGTCTTTCATGGTCGCGCCGTCTTTCTGCAGTTTCTGAGCACGGGTCTGCAGATCTTTTTCTAAACTCTGCAGTTCAGTACCACGGCTTTTGAATTCGCTTTCCAGTTGTTTTGCTGCCGCTTCACGGCCCGGCATTTTCTGGACAACTTCACCGATGTTGACAACCGCGATCTTGTCAGCAGCCTGAGCAGCACCGGCAGACATCGCTAATACCATACCCACGCTGGCAGCAGTTAATAACTTTTTCACAATAAAACCCCTTAAACACCATTTACTGGTTGGATATTAAACCCAATGGTAAAGATTCCCTTTGCACACTGAGCGTACTGGTTATTACGCATGGTAACCCTGTACTGCAATTACCAGGTCTTACCGATATTAAACTGGAACTGTTCTGTCCGGTCACCCTGGTAGTCTTTGATTGGCTTCGCATAAGAGAAGACCAATGGTCCGAGCGGAGAAATCCACTGGAACGCAACACCAGTAGAAACACGGATGTTCCCTGCTTTACTGTAATCAGGAATACCATACTTCTGCATAAGCTCAGTATTGTCCCAATTGGTATCCCACACTGTACCGGCATCCACAAAGAGTGATGTGCGGACAGAATTCGTGTATTTTTCGTCGATAAACGGTGTCGGAGTGATCAGTTCCATACTGGCCACCGCCATCGCGTTACCCCCGATAGCATCACGGGACGGGCTGTCGCTGCGTAACTTATCGGATGCCCCGTCATAGTAGACTGCTTTCGGACCGATGGTATTGGAACGGAAACCACGGACGGTACCGGACCCACCGGCATAGAAGTTCTCATAGAACGGCAGTTCTTTGCCGCCGAGACCATCACCGAAGCCTAAACGACCGCGTCCCATCACAACCCAGCTGCCGTTTTCGTCAATCGGGTAGTAGCCGGTGGTATCTGCGATCAGTTTATAGTATTCGTTATCAGAGCCCGGAACCGTGACTTTCGCACTCACAGTGGATTTCACACCGGAGGTCGGGAAGTAACCACGGTCGAGGTTGTTATAAACCCACGCAGTTGTCAGGGTAAAGTCATCGGCACGGAATTCCGCACGATCTTTATAGTTCGGCTCTTCACCCATTGAGTGCAGATAACGCCACATATTAACCTGTGGTTCCATACGTGACAGGGTGTTATGCACATAACCCAGACCTAAACGGAGGGAGTTATTTTCGTTGATCGGGAAGCCGAGCGTTCCGTCCACACCATAGGTTTTGTTGGTGTAACCGGACAAGTCTGCATCATCCGCACGGAAGTCGTTGTAGAAAATACGGCCGCCGAGGCTCACACCATCAACCGTGAAGAACGGGTCAGTCAGTGACAGTTCAGCGTATGTTGAGTAGTCGTTCTTACTGGCGTTAGCACCAACCTGATAACCGGTACCTAACCAGTTATCCTGGGTGACACCCACCTGGAAGCTGACGCCGCTCTCTGTACCGAAGCCCACACCAAAGTTCAGGGAACCGGTGTTACGCTCTTTGACTTTATAGACGACATCGACCTGATCCGGCACACCCGGCACACGCTGGGTTTCCACCTCAACGGTTTCAAAGTAACCGGTACGGTTCAGACGTTCTTTACCGGCTTCAACCAGATCGTTACCTAACCATGCCCCTTCCATCTGACGCATTTCACGGCGCAGAACGGAGTCTTTACTCACGTCGTTACCGGCGAAACGGATCTGGCGGACATAGAAACGGTTACCGGCATCCACATTCACATGCAGAACCACGGTTTTATCGGCTTCATTAATTTCCGGCTGGGTCATGACGCGCGGATACGCATAGCCGTAACGGCCGAGCATATTTTTGACATCATTCTCCATTTTGGTGACCTGAGCACCATTATAGAGTGAACCCGGCTCAATGGCGGTCAGCTCGGTGATTTCAGCGGAGTGACCGGCCGTTTCACCTGCAACCTGAACCCCGGCAATCTGATACTGCTCGCCCTCGGTCACGTTGATGGTGATATAGATACCTTTTTTGTCCGGCGTCAGGCTGACCTGAGTCGAATCAATATTGAATTTCGCGTAACCGCGATCCAGATAGAAGCTGCGCAGGGTTTCAAGGTCACCGGCCAGTTTCTGTTTCTGGTATTTCTGATCAGCCGCCAGGTTCCACCACGGTACATCATCACGCAGCTGGAAACGGTTAACCAGTTCAGCCGTGGTAAACTGAGTGTTACCGACGATATTGATTTGCTGAATAGTCGCGGATACACCTTCCGCAAAAACGAATTTCACATCAATACGGTTGCGCGGCAGTGGTGTGACAACGGCTTTTACCGTCGCGTTATACTTACCGACACTGTGATAGAAATCTTCCAGCCCCTTTTCAATGTTTGACAGCATCGTCCGGTCAAGGGCTTCCCCGACGCGGATACGGGATGCTTCCAGGTTCTGTTTGAGCATGTCGTCCTTCACGGATTTGTTACCCGAGAAGGTGATATTTGCAATGGTCGGACGTTCCTTCACCTGAACCAGCAGTACATTACCTTCACGCAGGACGCGGACATCTTCAAAGTTACCTGTCGCGAACAGTGCGCGAATGGTACGTCCGATATCCTCATCACTGGCCGTGTCTCCGACACGGACAGGCATGTTCAGTAATGCAGCACCAACGGCGACGCGCTGAAGACCTTCAAACTGAATGTCCTGAACCACGAATCCGTCTGAACCGTATGCAGTGAAGCTGCCAAGCAGCAGCGACGCTATGAGCAACTTTTTCATCGCCATCGTTGTTATGCGTTTTCCTTACCGGTCCCGGTCTTCCTTAATCAGAAGCGGGAGAAATCATTGAAAAGTGCAAGCCCCATCAACAGTACCAGTGCCATTACACCAATACGATAACTGAAGTCTTGTACACGCTCAGACACCGGCCCGCCTTTTATCTTCTCGATAAGCAGGAATAACAGGTGTCCACCATCTAAAACTGGCAGCGGGAACAGATTTATGATCCCTAAATTGACGCTGATGAGCGCCAGAAACATCAGATAATACACTAAGCCGGAATCGGCGGAAATACCGGCACCTTTCGCAATCGATACCGGACCGCTGAGATTATTCAGTTTTACATCACCGGTCACCAGCTTGCCGATCATTTTCACGGTCAGATTCATTAACTGCCAGGTTTTCCCGGTTGCCTCGGCAACCGCTTCCACCGGCCCGTACTGATGTTCCGTAATATACTGCGGGTCGAGCGGAATAACCTTTAATTCGACACCAGCAAAACCAATTTGTTTACTGCCGCCGCTGTTTTTTATCTCCGGTGTGAGAGGCACATTAATATGTTCTCCGCCCCGCTCAATCAGTAAATCGAGCGTTTTACCGGGACTATTACGTACAAAGAGCGTAAACGGCTGCCAGACCGTAAGCGGCTCCCCGCTTACTTTAACGATCCTGTCCCCCGGTTGTAAACCGGCTTTTTCAGCAGGCCCCCCGGGCGTCAGTGCATTAATCTCATTACTGACCTTTGCGGACACCGGCATGATCCCCAGAGACAGGACAGCATCCTGTTTTTCCGGATCAAATTTCCAGCGGGTGAGATCGAGGCGTTTTTCCGCCGGTGCTGACCCCGGTTCCGGAATCACATTCAGAACGGTAAAATCATCGCCGATTTTACTGATCATCGCCATCCGCACACTATTCCAGTCAGGCGTTTCGATGCCGTCAACAGCATTTAGTTCCATCCCGGGCAAAATATTTGCCTGTTCTGCGACCGACCCCGCGCGGATATCCGCCACGACCGGACGAACCGCCGGCACACCGATCATAAACACAATCCAGTACGCCACGATGGCTAACAGAAAGTTAGCGATCGGCCCGGCGCTGACCACCGCCGCCCGCTGGCCGACGGTTTTGTTATTAAACGCCTGATGGCGACGCTCCGGTGCTACCGGTGCCACACGCTCATCCAGCATTTTCACATAGCCGCCGAGCGGAATCATTGCGATGACAAATTCTGTCCCGTGTTTGTCTGTGCGCCGCCAGAGTGCTTTGCCGAAACCGACGGAGAACCGTTCGACAAAAATACCGCAGCGCCGGGCCACCCAAAAGTGCCCGAACTCATGTACGGTAACCAAAATCCCCAGCGCGATAACAAACGCGGCTGAGTTCCAGATAAAAGTCATCATGCGTTTTCTGTCTGCTCCCGGTGTGCTTAAAAGCCGGAGAATACTAACAGGATCAGACCGGCAAATACCGGTACTGCCGCGGTCAGGCTGTCAATGCGATCCATCACGCCGCCATGCCCCGGGATCAGCTGACTGCTGTCCTTCACGCCGGACTGACGTTTAAACATGCTTTCGGTCAGATCACCGAACACGGAAATCAGAACCACAATCACCGACACAATAATCAGGTTTTCCGGCAGTGTCTGCAACGGCGAATAGTGACTGAACAGCCAGGACACCAGACCGGCGGTAATCAGGCCACCGGCCAGACCTTCCAGGGTTTTGCCCGGCGAGACACGCGGTGCCATTTTGTGTTTGCCCAGCAGACGGCCGAAGGCATACGCCCCGGAATCCGCCGCCCAGACCAGCAGCATGACATACAGCAGCCACCAGGCCCCCTGATACACATCACCGCCCGCATATCCCTGGGTACGCAGTACCATCATGCCGCTGTAAAACGGAACAATGGTCACCACACCGAAGATCAGGCGGATAATCACAGAATCTTTCCACAGCGCGGCGGATTTCGGGAAACTGATCACCAGCAGCACCGCACATACCCACCAGACCAGCGCCGCCCACAGGCTGATCTGTACAGCAGCATCCGCCATCAGGTTATTCATATCCAGTGTCAGCTGCCACGCAGCCAGACCGGCGGCAAACAGCACACCGGTGACAATACGCTGTCCGGCACCTTTCAGACCGGCAAACTGCGCCCATTCCCAGCCGGCCAGACCACACACGGCAATCACCACCCAGCCGAAATGTGCCGGTGCGAGCATAAACATCGCCAGCAGTACCAGCGGAATTAAAATAATGGCAGTAATTAGACGGTACTTAAGCAACATTTCCTCCCGGAGCCTGCTCAGACTGATCATCAGGTGTGGTTCCGCCGAAACGGCGCTCACGCTGTGTAAAAGAAGTCACCGCATCGCTGAATGCGTTTTCATCAAAGTCAGGCCACAGCACTTCTGTAAAATAAAATTCGGCGTACGCAACCTGCCAGAGCAGGAAGTTACTGATACGATGCTCACCACCGGTGCGGATCACGAGATCAATCGGCGGCTGGTCATGAAGCGAGATATGACGGCTGATATCCTGTTCGCTGACATCTTCAGCGGACAATTCCCCGCGCTGCACCTGTGCTATCACCTGTTTCACACTGTGGGTGATATCCCAGCGTCCGCCGTAGTTGGCGGCGATATTCAGCTGTAAACCGGTGTTATTGGCGGTCAGCACCTGACCACGGCGGATACGCTCCTGCAGACGCGGGCTGAACCGGCTGATATCACCGATGACAGATAATCTGACATTGTGCTTGTGCAGACTTTTGACTTCGTTGTCCAGCGCAAAGACAAACAACTCCATCAGTGAGTGGACTTCCTGTTCAGGACGGTTCCAGTTTTCACTACTGAAGGCATAAAGTGTCAGGGATTTTATCTGGTTTTTGATGGCAAAACTGACCGAGCTGCGGACCGATTTGATCCCTGCGCGATGGCCGGAAACCCGCAATTTTCCGCGTTTTTTTGCCCAGCGGCCGTTGCCGTCCATAATAATGGCGACATGCTGAGGTCCCGGCTTTTCTGAGGCATTTTCACTGGATACTGTCACGCAAGTTAATCCTTTGAGGTATCGGTTAATACATGGCGTCAGACACAAAAACACCGTGCAGGTTCACGGTGTTGTCTCTGTTTGTCAGTGATAACGTCATGGTGTTATTAACCGGTCATTAAAAATCTGATTTACAGAAATCGCAACGCTGAACTATATCACTTGCGCTATTCACCGACAAACGCAACCCGTTAATATAAATTAATTACTTCGCGATTTTTCCGATTGATTTACGGGTCAGTTCCCGCGCCTGTTTATCAATAATAAGGACATCATCAATTGACTGAGGTTCCGTGAACCGGTGATTTTCCACTACCATACGGTTTATTTGCGCGATATCTGTGAAACGGATTCTGTTTTGTAAAAATGCCTGCACAGTTTCTTCATTCGCCGCATTCATTGCCGTGGTTGCCGCCTGCCCGTCATCACAGGCTTCGATCGCCAGTTTCAGGCACGGGTAACGGTTATAATCCGGCTCAGTGAATGTCAGGCCGCCCATACGGGTAAAATCAAGGCGTTCAGCTCCGGCGGTAATACGGCCCGGATAACTCATGGAATAACTGATCGGGGTGCGCATATCCGGTGTGCCCAGCTGCGCGATAATGCTGCCGTCAGTATAGCGGACCATGGAGTGGATCACCGACTGCGGATGCACAATCACTTCCATTTGTTTTGCTGATGCATTAAAGAAATAACGTGCCTCAATATATTCAAGGCCCTTATTCATCATCGTCGCGGAATCCACGGAAATTTTACGTCCCATTGACCAGTTCGGATGTGCACAGGCCTGATCCGGGGTCATATTGGCCAGCTCAGATAAGGTGGTTTCGCGGAACGGGCCGCCGGAGCCGGTCAGGATAATGGAATCAATACCTGCGGCAGTCAGGTCAGCATGCCCGAGAGATAACTGTACGCCGGCCGGCAGGGACTGGAAAATCGCGTTATGTTCGCTGTCGATAGGAAACAGTTCAGCGCGGCTGGTGCTCATGGCGGCAAAAAACAGACGCCCGCTGGTGATCAGCGCTTCTTTGTTTGCCAGCAGAATACGTTTGTCAGCGCGGATAGCCGCGAGAGTCGGCAGCAGCCCGGCCACCCCGGTAATAGCGGCCATCACCTGATCCACTTCATCAAGCTGAACCACTTCACAGATAGCGGCACTGCCGCTGAGTACCTCGGTTGCACTGCCGTGGAGTTTCAGCTGAATGCGCAATTCACCGGCAGCCACTTCGTCGGATAACACCGCATAGCGGGGTTTAAATTCCAGACACTGTTCAAACATCGTCTGAACATTTTTCCCGGCTGCCAGAACCACCGCACGGAACAGATCCGGGTGCTGACGAATAACCGAGAGTGTGTTTTTACCGATAGATCCTGTGGATCCGAGAATTGCCAAACCTTTCATGATAAATACTCAATGTTACTTTATCGTTATTTCGAATCGCAAAAGTATAGCACTTTGGTCAACAGAGAGTGAGAAGTCATTTCCGCAACTGATAAGTAAAAAAATAGTGCCCTCGGGCACTATTTTTATATGTTCTGTTCAGCACAGCATCCGAATCAGAATTCCATCAGCTCTTTTTCTTTTGCTGCCAGTGCATCATCGATTTTTTTGATAAACAGGTCAGTCATTTTCTGAACGTCGTCCTGGGAACGGCGGTCATCATCTTCACTGATTTCTTTATCTTTCAGCAGTGCTTTGACTTTATCGTTCGCGTCACGGCGGACGTTACGCACAGCAATACGACCCTGCTCAGCGTCACCGCGGACGACTTTGATCAGGTCTTTACGGCGTTCTTCAGTCAGTGCAGGAAGCGGAACACGGATAACCGTACCGGCAGATGACGGGTTTAAACCGAGGTCAGAGGCCATAATCGCTTTTTCGATAGCCGGTGACATTGAACGGTCAAACACAGTGATAGCCAGGGTGCGTGAATCTTCCGCAACCACGTTAGCTAACTGACGCAGCGGAGTCGGTGTACCGTAATATTCAACAACGATACCGTCCAGCAGGCTCGGGGAAGCACGGCCGGTGCGCACTTTACTGATTTGGGATTTCAGCGACTCGACGCATTTTTCCATGCGTTCCTGCGCGTCTTTCTGGATTTCATTAATCACGTTATGAGTCCTTGGAAACGGGTAATTTTTCAGACCGTGCCTGTCGCGCGGCCCGCATTATAATTTTGGCGAATCGATTTATAAATGATACCGTCAAATTCCGCCGGTGTCCCGGCGTTTAGTCACGCGAAATCAAGGTACCTTCGTTCTCGCCCATCACGACACGGCGTAATGCACCGGGTTTGTTCATGTTGAAAACACGGATTGGCAGGTTATGGTCACGGGCCAGGGTAAAGGCCGCCAGATCCATCACTTTCAGTTCGCGTTCCAGCACATCCTGATAGTTGAGTTTTTCATACAGCACCGCATCCGGGTCTTTGGCCGGATCGGCTGAGTAAACGCCATCCACTTTTGTGGCTTTCAGCACCACATCCGCTTCAATTTCGATCCCGCGCAGACAGGCCGCAGAATCTGTGGTAAAGAATGGGTTGCCTGTTCCGGCAGAAAAAATAACCACACGGCCGTGACGTAAAAGACTGATTGCCTCAGCCCAGCTGTAATTGTCACAAACGCCGTTGAGCGGAATCGCAGACATCAGCCGCGCATTCACATAAGCGCGATGAAGTGCATCACGCATTGCCAGACCGTTCATCACGGTTGCCAGCATACCCATATGGTCACCGACAACGCGGTTCATACCGGCTTCGGCCAGCCCTGCGCCGCGAAACAGATTGCCCCCGCCAATAACGACACCGACCTGAATCTGCAGTTCAACCAGTTCCTTAATTTCCTGCGCCATACGGTCAAGTACAGTCGCATCAATTCCGAAACCTTCATTCCCTTGTAAAGCCTCGCCACTGAGCTTCAGCAGAATACGTTGATAAACAGGTTTTGCATTGGTAGCCATGGTGTTCTGTCCTAAACAGATGAATTTATTGCCAGAGATACCCGGACGGATGCCCGGATGATAAACAGGGGTACTGCAGATAAAACAGAACCGCCTTCCGGCGGCTCTGATATGCAATGATTATTTGCTCATTGCCGCGACTTCTGCAGCGAAGTCAGCTTCAGCTTTCTCGATACCTTCACCCACTTCGAAACGGATGAATGCAGTCACGTCTGCTTTGTTTTCTTTCAGCAGATCGCCGACAGATTTGCTTGGATCCATAACGAACGGCTGACCGGTCAGAGAGATTTCGCCGGTGAATTTGTTCATACGGCCGATAACCATTTTCTCTGCGATTTCCTGAGGTTTACCGGACTGCATTGCGATATCCAGCTGGATTTGTTTCTCGTGAGCAACAACATCAGCAGGAACATCTTCAGGTTTGGTATATTCAGGTTTGCTTGCCGCAACGTGCATAGCAATGTGTTTGATCAGTTCTTCGTTAGCGCCGGTTGCAGCAACCAGAACACCGATACGTGCGCCGTGCATGTAAGAACCGACCATGTCGCCTTCTAAGATAGCAGCACGACGGAAGCTGATGTTTTCACCGATTTTGGCAACCAGTGCAACACGCTGTTCTTCGAATTTCGCAACGATAGCTTCTGCATCAGCAGTTTTCTCAGCCATAACGAAATTCAGGATGTCCTGTGCGAATGCCAGGAAACCGGTATCTTTTGCAACGAAGTCTGTTTCACAGTTAACTTCGATCAGTGCGCCGAATTTAGCATCTGCGCTGACAGCAGATAAGATAACGCCTTCAGCAGCAACGCGGCCTGCTTTTTTCGCTGCTTTAGCCTGGCCGGATTTACGCATGTTATCGATAGCTAATTCGATATCACCGTTTGCTTCAACCAGTGCTTTTTTACATTCCATCATACCTGCGCCAGTACGTTCACGCAGTTCTTTTACCAATGCAGCGGTAATTCCAGACATGTTATTTCCTCGATGAGCTCGCAGAAACTGTTTCTGCGGGGAGTTGTTCGTATATCAGATGCGTATAGGGAGCCATGACGGCTCCCTAACCATTTGCAGCAATACCTGGTTAATAAGAGCGCTCAGAGAGCGGACTCAGATTATTCAGCGGCTAATTCTTCAGCCTGAACAGCCAGATCCTGTGAACGGCCTTCGCGGACAGAAGTCGCGACTGCGCCCAGGTACAGCTTGATTGCACGGATTGCATCATCGTTACCCGGGATGATGAAATCAACACCGTCCGGATCAGAGTTAGTATCAACGATAGCAAATACAGGGATACCCAGGTTGTTTGCTTCTTTGATTGCAATGTGCTCGTGCTCAGCATCGATAACAAACAGAGCGTCAGGTAAACCGCCCATGTCTTTGATACCGCCCAGGCTATTTTCTAACTTACCAAGTTCACGGGTACGCATCAGCGCTTCTTTCTTGGTCAGTTTGTCAAAAGTACCGTCCTGAGACTGTGCTTCCAAATCTTTCAGGCGTTTGATTGACTGACGGACTGTTTTCCAGTTAGTCAGCATACCGCCTAACCAGCGGTGGTTCACGAAGAACTGGTCACAGCTGATTGCAGCTTCCTGTACCGCTTCGCTTGCAGCACGCTTGGTACCTACGAACAGGATTTTACCTTTGCGTGAAGCGATTTTGTTCAGTTCAGCTAATGCGTCGTTGAACATCGGAACAGTTTTTTCCAGGTTGATGATATGCACTTTGTTACGGGCACCAAAGATGAATGGTTTCATTTTCGGGTTCCAGTAACGAGTCTGGTGACCGAAGTGAACGCCCGCCTGGAGCATATCGCGCATGGAAACAGTAGCCATTTTAAACCTCTGTAAATAATAAGTTGGGGTTATGCCTCCACGAATCCCATGCTTCCGACTCCCTGTCAGCGTTAAGCTTCGGAGCACCCCGGCGCACGTGCCGATTCGTGTGTGTTATAACAGTTGAGTTAATTTAAGTTTCCGGCAACCGGGCAAAATACACGGAATGCCGGCGCGCTTTATACCATAAAAGCCGCAGCGATACCACATTTTCTTCAGTTTTCATGCCGGCGGTTATCCGTTGTCCGCCGGGTTTCCGCGCAATGATTGGCATCCTTTTCTCCGGCTGATAACATACCGCGTTTCAGTACCAGTATTCCTAAGTAAAGTCACGGGGCATTCCCGGTTCGGATATCAATAATTATGGCAATCACAATCAAAACAGAAGACGACATCGCGAAGATGCGTGTCGCCGGTCGTCTTGCGGCCGAAGTGCTCGAAATTATCGCCCCGCATGTTGTGCCGGGTGTCAGTACCGGTGAACTCGACCGCATCTGCCACGAGCATATTACGGTAAAACAGCAGGCTATTTCTGCCTGTCTCGGCTACCACGGCTTCCCGAAATCTGTCTGTATCTCCGTCAATGATGTGGTCTGCCACGGCATTCCGAGTGAAGATAAAATCTTAAAAAACGGCGATATTGTGAATATCGATGTCACTGTTATCAAAGACGGATTCCACGGCGACACCTCTGCCATGTTTATCGCCGGAAAACCGACGATTCAGGGCGAGCGTCTGTGCCGCGTGACACAGGAGAGCCTCTATCTGGCACTGCGTATGGTTAAACCGGGCATCCGCCTGCGGACTATCGGCGCGGCTATCCAGAAATTCGCGGAAGGCCATGATTATTCTGTCGTGCGCGATTACTGCGGTCACGGTATCGGCGAAGGTTTCCACGAGGAGCCGCAGGTGCTGCATTATGACGGCGATGACGGCGGTGTGGTGCTGAAAAAAGGCATGGCATTTACCATCGAACCGATGCTCAATACCGGCGATTACCGCATCCGTACCATGAAAGACGGCTGGACTGTCAAAACCAAAGATCGCGGCTTATCCGCGCAATATGAGCACACGCTGGTTGTCACCGATGACGGCTGTGAAATCATGACCCTGCGTAAAGATGAGGAAGGCGCGCTTTCCCGTATTCTCGTTGCGCAGTAACCGCCCTGTATTCATGTCCGGCGCACATGCCGGGCATGATACCTCCCCGCCGTCAGGACGCTGAGGAATAACCGGAATGACAACTTCCCCCCGGAAATCTGCCTGTATCATTATTGGTATTGTCACATTGATCCTGCTTGTCATGCTGATACCGTTTTATTTCCTGACCAAGTCATCCGGCTGGTGGCAGAAAGAGTTTGTCGCACGCGGGTATGCTGTCGGTGTGCAGATCCACCAGAATGTTTACGAACTGAATCTGTTTGATCTGGCCTTTACCAAACCGGTGTTTGATCACCAGTCAGTGTATGTCCCGGCAAGCAGCCTCGGCTCCTATTTCACACTGGTTGCGTTGTCACAACAGTCGTTTCCGACGCGGAAAAACATTCTGCTGCCGACGGAAAATCCCTATTTCAACGGCCGGATCAGCATCACTGCCCTGAATATTGATACCGCCGCGCTGGCAAGCGAGAGCAGACAGTACCTGAATGCCGGGGAGAGCTACCGCATCACCCGTCTGACTGCTTCACCGGACCGCTCTCTGTTCAGTTTCAGTACCGATGATAATGCGCCGGAAATACTGCAATCCTCCCCGTACCTGAAGGATATCGTCAATCAGGGCATGTGCCGCACTGACGGACAAAGCAACGGCTGCGGGATCGCCGAAGATACCTATATTAACCTCAGTGACGTCCTGCATAACTACTTCCGCAGCTGCCTGATTTACCGGGTGGATGATGAAAACAAACGCATTATTCTGCAGTTTATCCCGATGCCGGGCCCTGTGCTGATATAACCCCGGCGGACCGGCAAAAAACTGGTTATTTCCCCGCTGACGCAGTAACCTTGCAGCAGAACACCTCTGCCACAAGGATCCCGCATGGACAACGCCCGGAGTACCGCATCAGCCCTGAAACCCGCCTCGCCGTTATCCTTTACTGATGATGATTTGCAGCTGCCTGTGCTGCGGGAACACCTGGAGCATTACCGCCGCTGGCAGGCAGAGGCTTTCCGCGAAGGCCAGCCGGTTCATACCCTGCTGCTGACCCGCAGTGATTATATCGATCAGCTGCTGATCCGCCTGTGGCAGTTTTTCAGTTTTGATGAGGTGGCGGATTTCGCCCTGGTGGCGGTCGGCGGTTACGGTCGCCGGGAGCTGCACCCGTTGTCGGATATCGATATCCTGCTGCTGAGCAGAGCCCCGCTGCCGGAAGCACTCACGCCGAAAATCGGGGAGTTTATTGCCGTGCTGTGGGATCTGAAACTGACGGTCGGCCACAGTGTCCGTACCCTGGATGAGTGTATCCGCGAAGGACTCGGCGACCTGACTGTCGCCACCAACCTGATTGAATCGCGCCTTATCTGCGGCACTCTGCCGCTGTTCCTGCAGTTACAGCGGCAGATATTTAATGACAGCTTCTGGCCGTCACCGCGCTTTTTTGCCGCCAAACTGGCAGAGCAGAAAGAGCGCCACGCCCGCTATCACAGCACCAGTTATAACCTGGAACCGGATATCAAAAGCAGTCCGGGCGGGCTGCGTGATATCCATACCCTGCTCTGGGTGGCGCGCCGCCATTTCGGTGCGACGTCGCTGTATGAAATGGCCGGTTCCGGCTTCCTGACCGATGCCGAGCGGGAAGAGCTGAATGAATGTCTGGATATGCTCTGGCGCATCCGCTTTGCCCTGCATCTGTCTCTGAGCCGCTACGATAACCGCCTGCTGTTTGATCGCCAGCTCAGTGTGGCGGAGCAGCTCGGGTATGACGGCGAGCACAATCAGCCGGTCGAGCGGATGATGAAAGCCTATTACCGCGTCACCCGCCGCGTGTCCGAACTCAATGAAATGCTGCTGCAATTGTTCGACGAAGCCATTCTGCACGCAGGGCACCACGATACCCCCAAACCGCTTGATAAGGATTTTCAGCTGTACGGCCACCGTATCGGGCTTATCCGTGATTCGCTGTTCAGTGAGGATCCCGCTGCCATTATGCGGATGTTTTACCGCATGGCCTGTGATGACACCATCACCGGCATTCATTCCGGCACACTGCGTCAGCTGCGCCATGCCCGGCGGCATCTCAGCCGTCCGCTGATGGAGTATCCGGAGGCCAGAGAGCTGTTTATCGCGATCCTGCGCCATCCGCGCGGTGTGAGCGCCGCGTTTGTTCCGATGCACCGTCATGGTGTGCTGGGTGCCTATATGCCGCTGTGGGGCAATATTGTCGGGCAGATGCAGTTCGATCTGTTCCATGCCTATACCGTGGATGAACACACACTGCGGGTGCTGGGAAAAATCGATACTTTCAGGCTGGAATCCGAGCGGGTGAATCATCCGGTGTGTGTGGATGTCTGGCCGAAACTGCCGCAGCCGGAACTGCTGCGCCTGGCGGCTCTGTTCCACGATATCGCCAAGGGCAGACAGGGCGATCATGCCGTTCTTGGTGCGGCAGATGCACGGGAATTCTGTGAATATCACGACCTGAATGAAGCAGACACAGCTCTGGTCAGCTGGCTGGTGGAAAAACACCTGCTGATGTCGGTGACCGCGCAGCGCCGGGATATTCAGGATCCGGAAGTGATCCGCACCTTTGCCGGTGAGGTGCAGAGCACAGAGCGGCTCCGTTACCTTATCTGCCTGACCGTTGCCGATATATGGGCGACCAATGCCTCGCTCTGGAACGGCTGGCGGCGCAGTCTGCTGCGCGAACTGTTTATCAGCACCGAAAACCAGTTATTACGCGGAGTGCATAATAAACCGAATCTGCGCCAGCGGATCCGCCACCACCGCGACCGTGCACTGGCCCTGCTGCGTCAGGACGGTGCCGATGAGCAGAAACTGAACCGGTTCTGGTCGCGCTGTCATGCAGATTATTTTCTGCGCCATACCCCGGAACAGCTTGCCTGGCACGCCGGGGCACTGCTGAAAAATGATATGGCATCACCGCTGATCCTTATCAGTAACCAGCGCAGCCACGGCGGCAGTGAAATTTTTATCTGGTGCAACGACCGCCCTTCCCTGTTTGCTTCGGTGGTCAGCGAGCTGGATCGCCGCAATCTCAGTGTCCAGAACGCCCAGATTTTCACCAACCGCGACAATATGGCAATGGATTCCTTTGTGGTGCTGGAGCCGGACGGCAAGCCTCTCGCCGCCGATCGCCATGACACTATCCGTAAAGCACTGGCCTGCGCGGTTACCACAGATTATGTACCGAACCACCGCACCCGGACCGCCCCCGCCAAATTGCGCCATTTTGATGTGCCGACGCGGGTGAAGTTTATTCACAATAAACGCGGCCTGCGCAGCTACATGGAATTATATGCGCTGGATAAACCCGGACTGCTGGCGCAGGTTGGTCAGATTTTTGCCGTACTCGGCCTTCAGCTGCACGGCGCGCGCATCACCACAACCGGCGAAAAAGTCGAGGATATTTTTATTCTGACGGATAAGGATAATAAAGCGCTGGATAAAAATATTCAGGAAGAACTGACTGAACGGTTGACAAAAGCCCTCAATTCAAAGGATAAAACAGAGTAAATTCATCAAAGCACCAGATAAAAGGAAACGAACACCGATGCAGCAATTACAGGCCATTATTGAATCCGCCTTTGAAGATCGCGCCGCTGTGACACCGGCAACTGCCACCCCTGTACTGCGTGACGCAGTTAATCAGGTGATTGAGTTACTGGACAGCGGAAAACTGCGCGTCGCTGAAAAAATCGGCGGCACCTGGGTGACACATCAGTGGCTGAAAAAAGCAGTGCTGCTCTCTTTCCGTATCAGTGACAATCAGGTGATGGACGGGGCTGAATCCCGTTACTTTGATAAAGTCCCGATGAAATTCGCGGATTACGACCAGGCGCGTTTTGAGCGCGAAGGGTTCCGTGTGGTACCGCCTGCGGCAGCCCGCCGTGGTGCGTTTATCGCCCGCAATACCGTACTGATGCCATCTTACGTCAATATCGGTGCCTATGTGGATGAAGGCACGATGGTGGATACCTGGGCGACGGTCGGCTCCTGTGCGCAGATCGGTAAAAACGTGCATCTCTCCGGCGGTGTCGGTATCGGCGGGGTATTAGAGCCGTTACAGGCCAATCCGACCATTATCGAGGACAACTGCTTTATCGGCGCACGTTCCGAAGTGGTGGAAGGAGTGATTGTGGAAACCGGTTCCGTGATTTCCATGGGTGTGTATATCGGCCAGAGCACCAAAATTTATGATCGCGAAACCGGCGAAATCCATTACGGCCGTGTCCCGGCGGGCTCTGTGGTTGTCTCCGGTAATCTGCCGTCAAAAGATGGCCGTTACAGCCTCTATTGTGCGGTGATTGTCAAAAAAGTAGATGAAAAAACGCGCGGCAAGGTCGGAATTAATGAATTGTTACGCACCATAGACTAATCTCAGAAATAGCGGATAATAACTCCGCTATTTTTTTATCCGTGCATCTTATCTTCCGCCTTTTGCGGCGGGAACAGGACAGAATAACAATCAATAGGTGGCGCACATGTACGACAATTTAAAAAGTCTGGGAATTACGCATCCTGAAGATATTGATCGCTATACTCTTCGTCAGGAAGCGAACAACGACATTCTGAAAATCTATTTCCGCAAGGATAAAGGCGAGTTTTTCGCCAAGAGCGTGAAGTTTAAGTACCCGCGTCAGCGCAAGACTATCCAGGATGCACAGGGTTTCAAAGAGATTAATGAGATCAACAGCAACCTGCGTTATGTCATCGAAGAGCTGGATACCATCTGCCAGCAGACAGAGAGCGCGATGCCGGAAATCGATCTGAAACGTAAGATCCTCGACGATCTCCGCCATCTGGAGCATGTGGTGTCCAATAAGATCGCTGAAATTGAAAGCGATCTGGAAAAACTGACCCGCAAGTAACCGGATGAAACACTGCCGCAGTGCTGCAAAGCTGCTGCGGCGTTGTTTTCCGTGATCAGCTGACCAGTGCCGCCCAGGTTTTCAGCCACGGCTGTGCAAACTCTTCCGGTGCAGCGACTTCCGCGCCGTCAATCACCAGCATCTCGCCGATGCGCTGCGCATGCTGTTCCTGCAGTAACTCATTGAACTGATGGCCGCCACCGGCAAAATTATCATAACTGCTGTCGCCCAGCGCGATAATACCGTAGCGCAGTGACGGCTGATAACCGATGTCATCCCGCAGACCGGCAAACAGTTCGCGGATATTATCCGGCAGATCGCCCTGTCCGGTGGTGGAGGTGATCACCAGTGCCACATCTGTAAGGTAATCTTTCCACTGTGACAGTTCCGGTTCATCAAATAACACCACTTCATGACCGGCCTGCTCCAGAATGGTCTGCGCCTCTTCACCCACAGCCAGCGAGTTGCCGTAAACTGTGCCGATAAAAATACCGATACGTGCCATTATCCGTCCTTTTTCATCAGTAAAATCAAATTATTAATAAATCAGGGTAATGTCCAGCCAAGCTGTTCCGCCACCCGCTGCCAGGTTTCATCGAAACCGGCATGCAGTACCAGCGGCTCTCCGCTGACCGGGTGTGTCAGCGCCAGTTCAGATGCATGCAGCATCAGCCGGCGGCTGCCGAAATGTTCTGTGAATCCCCGGTTCTGACGCAGATCGCCGTGCGCGGTATCACCGATAATCGGATGCCGCAGATGCTGCATATGGCGGCGCAGCTGGTGTTTGCGTCCGGTTTCCGGTTTCAGTTCCGTCAGGGTAAAACGGGATGTCGGGTAACGCCCGATAGCCACCGGACACTCCACTTTCGCCAGCGGGCGGTAGTGTGTCACTGCCGGTTGCGCCGGTTTTTCCGCCGCAAATTTATCGGCGATTTTATCCAGCTCTTCCACCAGCGGGTAATCCAGCGTCGCCGTTTCTTCTATCCAGCCGCGCACCACCGCATGATAGGTTTTCTGCATTTCATGCCGCTCAAGCTGTTGTGACAGGAGGCGTGCTACCTCAGACGATAATCCCATCAGCAAAACGCCGGAGGTCGGTCTGTCGAGACGGTGAACCGGAAAAACATGCTGACCTATCTGGTCGCGCAGTGTCTGCATCACAAATACCGTTTCATGACGGTCAAGCCAGCTGCGGTGTACCAGCCATCCGGCGGGTTTATTCACCGCGACGATATGTTCATCCTGATAACAGATTTCCAGTAATGGTTTTTCCGGTAATGGCGTGTCCTGCAATGGTTGTGTCACGCGAAAAGCCCGTCCAGTGCCCGTAAATGGTCAAGCAGCACCAGATAGCGTGCAGCCTGTTCGTCCCCTCTGTAGTGCTCTTCAAAATACGGGGCTATCTGAAAGGCGGACGGCAGTGCCGCGCCCTGTTCAATCATGGCATACAGACGCGGGATAAGGATCCACTGTAACCATTCATGGGCATTCATGGTATCCACCGCAAACGGCAGTTCGCTTTCAAATGCTTCTGCTGCCGGAGGCTGCCCCTGCCACAGCTCGACGGCGCGCATCTCATTCTCGATGTCCGTCAGGATCGCAGTAATCTGCTGATGTTTTGTCATAACTGAAACCTGTTTACGCTGTAAAATTCATTTTCCGCAGCCAATGCCGCTGATATCTGTAGCGTAACATTGAGGTCAGATAAGTAAAAATCAATTCCTGTCCGGAAGACATAAAAAGGCATAACGGGGAGTTGCGGGGGGATTAAAAACGAGGGGGAAAAATCCCCCTCGTTTTTAATAAAATAACATCCTGTCTCTGCTGAAAATACATCCGTGTATTTCCGTCCACTTCCTTATGGGCACAGACAGCATGCCGCAGCACGGCGTGACAAACAATAATACCGGCGGGAAATCACAGTGACACAGAAATATTAACCACATGAATTTATTGGTTATTTTCAGAGAATCATCACTTTGCGGCAGACCGTATTACAGCCATCACCGGTAAAATCCCACACCGCTGTCAGTGATATTTATGCTGTGCATACCGCCGTCAGCTGTGACAGGAATGATGCCGTATCCGCCGCCAGCACCCGGCGCTTTGTGGTACCGAACGTTTCGAGGATCACTTCACCGCTCAGGTTACAGACAGAAATCATGTCAAATTCCGATTCCAGTGTGGCGATAAACTGTGTCGGCGGCAGTTTCAGACGGCGCTGCGTGACCAGATGACCAATCAGGTTTTCCTGTAAGCGGATAAAATCATCCTCACTCCAGACCTGCACCAGACTGAGCTGAATATCCTCAAAAACAGCCTGCATATCCCCCGCAAACTGCTGCGTGTAGAATTCACTGATATCCGGGTGCAGCTGAATATCCAGCGCTTTCTCAACCGGCTGCAAATGCTTGTCTGCGGTGAATTCCGCCGGCTCCCAGTACACACATTCATCACCGGTGCGGATAATACACGGGGAAGGAATACCATAAAGATCGTGACTGATCGGCGGTAAACCTGTTTTTTCCTGCCATAAACCGACATAATGCCGGGTAAACTGATGTAACGCCTGAGAAACTGTGCGGGTCATATCGCAAAACCTGTTAAACATAAAAGTATCATGCCGCTATAGTAACGTATGACAGACTGTATTGGCGACAGGCGGTACTATTTTTCACCTGAGGTAAAAGGGTTATTTATGTCTCTGTATGAAGGAAAGGCGGAACTGGCGTCACTGACGCTCGGTAAAAAAACCGGTTATGAGCAGCATTACAATCCTGCCTTATTGCAGGGTGTGCCGCGCAGCCTCAACCGGGATGCCCTGCATCTGCATGCGGATAATCTGCCTTTTCGCGGTGCGGATCTGTGGACACTCTATGAGCTCTCCTGGTTACAGCCGAACGGCGTGCCCTGCATTGCGCTCGGCTATGTTTCCCTCGATGCCGCCGGGCTGAATCTGATTGAATCCAAGAGCTTCAAGCTCTATCTTAACAGCTTTAACCAGACAGTATTTGCCTCTGCGGATGATGTCCGCCGCACACTGGAGCAGGATTTAAGCGCCTGTGCACAGGGAAAGGTGACAGTGGAGTTGCTGCGCCCGGATCAGTTCACCGGACAAAAAATCATTGATTTTACCGGCGAGTGTATCGATTATCAGGATATTACGATTACTGATTATCAGTTCAGCAGTGATTATCTTATTGATGCCGTCAATGAAAATGACGATGTCGTTGAAGAAACGTTAGTCAGCCACCTGCTAAAATCAAACTGCCTGATTACACAGCAGCCTGACTGGGGCTCCGTCGCCATACAGTATCGCGGCCACAAAATTGATCGTGAAAAACTGCTGCGGTACCTGGTGTCATTCCGCAACCATAACGAGTTTCATGAGCAGTGCGTTGAGCGGATTTTTACCGATCTGAATACACACTGCCGCCCGGTTGCCCTGACTGTCTATGCCCGTTATACACGGCGCGGCGGGCTGGATATCAATCCGTGGCGCACCAATACGGACTTTACACCGTCTGCGGACCGTCTTGCCCGTCAGTAAGGCAGACAGCGCGCAACCTGTACGACTACAATTTATCCACGGGATAACAAGGAGTTTTACTTGATCACACATATCAGCCCGTTAGGCTCTATGGATCTGCTTTCCCAGCTTGAAGTTGATGTTCTGAAACGGACAGCAAGCAGTCACCTGTACCGTCTGTACCGCAACTGTTCGCTGGCGGTACTGAATTCCGGCAGCCAGATGGATAACAGTCATGAATTACTGTCCCGTTTCCCGGACTTTGATATTAACGTGCTGCGCCGTGAGCGCGGGGTAAAACTCGAACTGGTGAACCCGCCGCAGAATGCGTTTGTTGACGGCAAAATTATCCGTTCACTCCAGGCTAACCTGTTTGCCGTGCTGCGCGATATTCTGTTCGTACAGACTCAGATCACCGATGCCGAGCGCTGCCGCGGCCTGAATCTGGACAACAGCGCACATATTACCAACCTGATTTTCTTTATTCTGCGTAACGCCCGCGCCCTGCATATTGATGAAGATCCGAATATGATCGTCTGCTGGGGCGGTCACTCCATCAATGAAACCGAATACCTGTACGGACGTAAAGTCGGTAACGAGCTGGGGCTGCGCGAGCTGAATATCTGTACCGGCTGCGGACCGGGTGCTATGGAAGCGCCGATGAAAGGCGCGGCTGTCGGCCATGCCCAACAGGGTTACAAAAACAGCCGTTTTATCGGCCTGACCGAGCCGTCCATTATTGCTGCCGAGCCGCCTAACCCGCTGGTGAACGAACTTATCATCATGCCGGATATCGAAAAACGTCTGGAAAGCTTTGTCCGCCTGGCACACGGGATCATCATCTTCCCGGGCGGGGTCGGTACGGCTGAAGAGCTGCTCTACCTGCTGGGGATCCTGATGCATCCGGAAAACAAAGATCAGGTGCTGCCGCTGGTACTGACCGGGCCGAAAGAGAGCGCCGACTATTTCCGTGTGCTCAATGATTTCGTGATCAACACCCTGGGCGAAGAAGCTACCCGCCATTATCAGATCATTATTGATGATCCGGTGGAAGTTGCCCGCGTAATGAAACGCGCCATGCCGGAAGTGAAAGATAACCGCCGCAGCACCGGGGATGCTTACAGCTTCAACTGGTCGATTAAAATTGCCGGTGATCTGCAGCATCCGTTTGAGCCGACACATGAAAATATGGCCGCGCTGAACCTGTACCGCAATCAGGAGCCGGAAAAACTGGCGGCAGATCTGCGCCGTGCGTTCTCCGGTATTGTCGCCGGTAACGTGAAAGAAAATGGTATGCAGGCCATCGCACAGCACGGGCCGTTCAAAATCCACGGCGAAGAAGCCATTATGCAGCGGATGGATGTCATGCTGCGCGGATTTGTTGAACAGCACCGGATGAAATTACCGGGCGGCACGGCTTACGAGCCATGCTACGAAATCATCCGCTGATACTTTTTATCTGAACTGTTTCCCCGCCGCCGGCGGGGAAATTATATATAGCGACTATGATCCATTTACTGATTATCGATGCAATGAATCTGATCCGCCGGATCTACGCCGTGCAGAGCCAGTCCGGCCTGCTGGTCTGTGAGCAGGCGCTGATGCAGATCCTGAATCATGCACAACCGACACACGCGGTCACTGTCTTTGATGAGGACGACCGCAGTCACAGCTGGCGTCATCAGCTGTTGCCGGGTTACAAAGCGGGACGCAGTGAGATGCCGGAGGTTGTCCGGCAGGAACTGCCGCTGCTGCGGGAAATGTTTGCCCGTCACGGCATCCGGGCATGGCATTCCGAAGGGGATGAGGCGGATGATCTCGCCGCCACACTGGCGCACAAAGTCGGTCAGGCGGGACACAGAGTGACGATTATCTCCACCGACAAAGGCTACTGCCAGCTGCTCTCCCCGCAGATTCAGATCCGCGACTATTTTCAGAAACGCTGGCTCGATATGCCGTTTATTGCCGCCGAATTTGGTGTTACCTCGCAGCAATTACCGGACTTCTGGGGCTTAAGCGGCATCAGCAGCAGTAAAATTCCCGGCATCACCGGTATCGGCCCGAAAACAGCGGCCACACTGCTCAGCACCTTTGCTGATCTGGACTCACTTTACAGCGACATTGACCGGGTACCGGAAAAATGGCGTCAGAAACTGATCGACGGAAAAGCCATGGCTTACAGCTGCCGTGACGTCGCCACCCTGAAGCGGGATCTGCATTTACAGGGCAATCTCAGCCAGTTGCGCTTACCAGCGGGAAACAGCAGCTCTTAAACCAGACAACGGAGTGCCTGTGTTTACTCAGCTTCGTTCGGAATAATCCCGGTCAAATTTAGCTTAAGTTAAAATCGTTAGATAAACCGGCGGACATCCCCTACACTCGGTTTTATTAATATATTAACCAGCTAGCGGATGGCTTATGTTTACGAAAGCACGCATTATTTTAGGGGTTTTTGCTGTTATTGGTTTGCTGATGCTGATGGGCGGCAGTTACTTTTACCTTTCCGGTTATTCACAGGAAAAAAGCGGAATAGTGGTCACCGGACAAATTATCGATCTGTCTGTTCATCGCTCTGATGACGGTACTACTTATTGTCCTGTGGTGAAATACACTGACGGGCAGGAAGAGTATGTCATAGAGTCCTCTTATTGCAGCAGCGGTTACCACAATGCACTGGGTGACGATATTGATGTTATTTACCAGCCGGGCAACCCGGATAACGCGGTTATCCACTCTTTCGGCGGTCTGTACGGCGGAGCCGTGATTCTTCTCGGAATGGGTGCGGTATTTGCACTGGTCGGTACGCTGCCGCTGATTATCATGTATCTGCGGAGTAAATCCGGTCAGCGCCTGCTGCGGGAAGGAATGCCGGTCAAAGCCCGGTTCAGTGAAGTGATCCTGAATACCACGATCAATATCAACGGCCGCAGCCCGTTTCAGATTGTGGCACAAATGCATGACACTGCGGCAAACACGGTGAAACTGTATTACAGCCACAATATTGCGTTTGACCCCTCACCGTTTATTAATCAGGAGTTTGTCACCGTTTATGTGGACAAGAAAAATCCTGATAAATACTACATGGATATCTCTTTCCTGCCGAAGGTGAAGTGATACAAAAAAAATCCCGGCAATCATTGCCGGGATTTTTCATCAGAAGACCCGATCCGGGTTATATGCACCCCACACCCGCTGGACATGCACCGTAATTTCCTCACGGTCATGATACAGATGTTTCGCGTGGATCAGCGCATTCACGCCCTGCTCTTTCATTTCAGCAGCCATTTTTTCGAGGATATGAGATACCTCTTCATAGCGCTTTTTCATCGGCAGTTTAAGGTTGAAAATCGTCTCGCGGCACCAGCCATTAACCATCCATGTGGTCATCAGCGCGGCCACTTTCGCCGGTTTTTCCACCATATCGCAGACCAGCCAGGTAATATTTTTGGATGTCGGCACGAACTTAAAGCCATCCTCACGGAGATGGCGCACCTGACCGGTTTCCATCAGGCTTTCAGCCATCGGGCCGTTATCCACGGCCTGAACACGCATACTGTGTTTCACCAGCTGATACGTCCAGCCGCCCGGGCATGCCCCCAGGTCCACCGCCTGTAATCCGCCTTCCAGACGCTCTTCCCATTCGTCGTACGGAATAAACATATGAAATGCTTCTTCCAGCTTGAGGGTGGAGCGGCTCGGTGCATCTGACGGGAACTTCAGACGCGGGATCCCCATGTAGAACGCAGAGTTATTATTCGAGTAAGAATAACCGACATAGCAACAGCCCGGCGCGATAAAGAAAACGTGAATGACCGGACGGCCCCGGTTCTCTTTTGCCAGCAGCAGTTTTTCCTGACGCAGTGCCGAACGCAGCGGTACCGTGAATTTACGGCAGAACTTCATCAGCTCTTTGGCTTCGTTGGTGTCAGGCACTTCGACGCGCAGATCACCCGCACGCTCCACCACGCCGGTCAGCATCCCCATGATCGGCGAAATCCGGTCATTTTCGGGTAAGTTTTTCAGCAGTTCGCCGACAACTATCATCTGACGGGCAAAAATCAGTTCTTTAAACGGGATCTCTTTTGCAATGCGATCGGCATCATCCGGCTGATAGCATTCAAAAATGACATAACCGCTGTTCTCTTTAACCCGCGGGAAACCAAAAATCTCAAGACGCCCGGCTTTATCCGTGATCTCAGCTGCACACTCTTTTTCAAAACCCGGACGGCAATATAATGCTATTTTATTCATGGCCGGAAGCCACTTTCCTTAGACGCAGCGCGCCAATCAATACACAAAACCAGCCTAACAGGAAACTTACCCCGCCAACCGGCGTAAAATAGGCAAAATATTTCATCTGTAACAGCGCCATACAATACAGGCTGCCGGAAAACAGCAGAATGCCGATCCCGAAAAACAGTCCGCTCCAGTAAAACCACAATACCACTTTGCGCATCAGCACAGCGGCCAGCCCCATCAGGGCGAGTGTATGTGAGATCTGGTACTGGAGACCCAGATTAATCCAGTCCATCTGGTGCTTTGCCAGAACCGGTGTTAAAAGGTGCGATCCGATTGCGCCGAATGCAACATAAAAAAAGCCGCTGAAACCGGCAAAAATTAACATCAACCGACTATTCATTTGCCATACCTTATGTGAAGTTCAGGTTAATCCTGCTCACTTGTCATCCAACCTAGTTTTTCCTGTTCACTCGCCGCCTGCGCCATAATCCACTGACGGAATGCTGCGATTTTACCGGAATCAGCCTGACTGTCCTGACACACCAGATAAAACGCATTCTTACTGACCAGAATATCTTTAAACGGGCACACCAGGCGACCGGCATCCAGTTCATTTTTTGCCATAACATTATTGACCAGTGCCACGCCCTGCCCGTGCACTGCGGCCTGAATCACCATCGCACTGTGGCTGAAAATCGGCCCGTGCTGCACATTAACCTGCTGCTGCAAATCCGCCTGACGGATATACGCCTGCCAGTCACGGCGGGATGAATCATGCAGAAGTGTATGATACGACAAATCGGTCAGCGTTTTGAGCGGCCGTTCACCGGTCATCAGTGACGGCGCGCACACCGGGATCAGATATTCCGCATACAGCCGGTCTGTACGCAGACCCGGCCAGTTACCCCTGCCGTAAAAAATCGCCACATCCACATCATCGGCCAGTTTATCTTCTTCGCGGTCAACCGCCTGGATCCGCACATCAATGCCCGGATAGGCCTGATGAAAGCCGGACAGACGCGGCACCAGCCACTGGATCGCGAAACTCGGTGACAGACTGACTGTCAGCGCCCCTTTGGCACTGCGTGCCTGGAGTTTGCGTGTGGCGTCGTTTATCGCTGAGAAGATTTCCTTAATATCGAGATAATAACTCTGCCCCTCTTCCGTCAGCAACAACGAACGGTTCCGGCGGCGGAATAATTTCAGCCCGAGGAAATCTTCCAGGCTTTTCATCTGATGGCTCACTGCGGCCTGAGTCACAAAAAGCTCTTCCGCCGCCTTAGTAAAACTTAAATGGCGGGCGGCAGCATCGAAGACACGCAAAGCATTGAGCGGAGGCAATCGTTTGGACATTTTCTGGTTTTTCTGTCAGATCCGGATACCGGTAACGTAAGTTTAGTCGGGATTAGTTTTTGTAATCCGAAGCATTATAAATTGTCCCTTGATGATACACCAGCAAATACCTATAGTATGCCCACTTCCTAAGCCGGAACGAAAAGTTGAACGGTAGCGATACTGCAAAACTTTTGGCTATGTGGTTGTGATGTTGTGTTTGCAAGTTGTCCGGGAGTTCCGGACATAGTAGCTTAAGCTACTGTTTTTTTCACTTCCTGTACATTTACCCTGTCTGTCCATAGTGATTTTTTGAATGCACCGCCGATTGCGGTGCTTTTTTTTGCCTTCCGTCCGCAGATACGTTTCCCCCGTCTGGAAAGCCGCCACGATGTTGATTATAGTAAACCGTCGCTGACGGTGCTACCGCCGCGATCCGGCCGGTCACCACCGGGCTCCCGCCTCTGATGTACCGGATACCGCACTTTTTGCATAAGCTCTGTTTATCTCAGACTGCCGTTGATAACACTGATGAAAACCTTTTCTCCCGATACATTCCGCCGCGCCTTTCCCGGGACTGCCGGTGACACTATTTTTCTCGACAGCGCCGCCACCGCCCTTAAACCGGAGGTGATGACACAGGCCACCGCCCGCTATTATCAGCATGACAGCGGCGCGACCGTTCACCGCAGCCATCACCGGCAGGCCAGAGCCGTCACTGAACAGTTTGAGCAGGCCCGTGACGCTGTGCGGCAGCTGATTCAGGCTGAGGACGCTCGCAGCTGTATCTGGACAAAAGGCACCACCGAATCCCTGAACCTGGTCGCTCAGGGCTTTTTCCGCCCGCGTCTGCAGCCGGGGGATGAAATCATTGTCAGTGAGATGGAACACCATTCCAACCTGATCCCTTGGATCATGCTGGCACAGCAGACCGGAGCAACCCTGGTGAAATGGCCGCTGACAGCGGACAAAACACTGTGCTGTGATCAGCTGGAAACCCTGCTGTCACCACGCACCCGGCTGGTGGCGGTCACACAGATGTCCAATGTCACCGGCTGTCAGCCGGATATTGCCCGCGCGGCGCAGCTGGCACATCAGCACGGCGCACTGATTGTCGCTGACGGTGCTCAGGGCGTGGTTCACCGCCCGCTGAATGTCACCCTCAGTGATGTTGATTTCTATGCGTTTTCCGCCCACAAACTCTATGGCCCGAACGGGCTGGGTGTGCTGTACGGCCGTCCGGAGCTGCTCAGTGACATGCAGCCGTGGCAGGGCGGCGGCAAAATGCTGACGGATACCGACTTTTTCAGCTTCACCCCGGCTCCGGTTCCCGCCCGTTTTGAAGCAGGAACGCCCAATGTGGCCGGTGTTACCGCGTTCGGAGAAACCCTGCGCTGGCTGGATACAATCGATCTCACCGCCGCCCACGATTACACCATTGCACTGTGTGACAGTGCAGAACAGCAGCTCGCGGCACTCCCCGGTTTCCGCAGTTACCGCAGCCCCGGCAGCCCGCTGCTGGCCTTTAATATCGATGGTATTCATCACAGTGATATCGCCACGCTGCTGGCGGAAAAAAATATCGCCCTGCGCCACGGGCAGCACTGTGCGCAGCCGCTGTGTCAGGCGCTGGGCACGGAAGGCTGTCTGCGGGTCTCCTTTATGCCGTATAATCAGCCGGATGATGTCCGTCAGCTGGTGCAGGCGGTACAGTTTGCCCTTGAAATTCTGGCTGACAACTGAGAGAAAAAGATGACACACACATTCCCGGCAAACCCGTTCGGCCACACTATCCGCCGTGAGCAGCTCACGGAAACCTTTTCCGCCTGCCGCTCATGGGAGGAAAAATACCGTCAGCTGGTGATGCTGGCACGTCAGTTACCGGCACTGCCGCCGGAAAGCAAAGGTGAAGAGACAGAAATTAAAGGCTGTGAAAACCGCGTCTGGCTGGATGGCACACTCAGCAGTGACGGTACACTGCATTTTTGGGGGGACAGTGACGGACGGATTGTTAAAGGCCTTCTGGCAATACTGCTGACCGAAGCGGAAGGTCTGACACCGGCAGCTCTGTTATCCGCGGATTTATCTGCAGCGTATGAACAGTACGGGCTGAGTGCGCAGCTCAGCCAGTCCAGACAAAACGGGATTCAGGCACTGATTGATGCCGCCCGCGCCATTGCACAGCGGTTCAGCGCCTGAAAGGCTTATTCCGCCGCAGCACGCTCCGCTTTTGCCACCAGTTTTTTCAGTGCATGAGAGACCGCCACAAACCCGAAGGATGCCGTGACCACGGTGGCGGCACCGAATCCGGCGGCACAGTCCATCCGCATACTCCCTTCCGCACTGTTTTTCATACCACAGGCCGCGCTGCCGTCCGCCTGCGGGTAACGCAGCGGTTCTGTCGAGAACACACAATCAATCCCGAGCCGCCCTTTGCCGTTTTTACGCACACCATAATCTGATTTCAGACGTTCACGCAGTTTCGCCGCCAGCGGATCCTGTAAGGTTTTCGCCAGATCCGCGACCTGAATCTGTGTCGGGTCGATCTGCCCGCCGGCACCGCCGGTGGTAACCAGCGGAATTTTATTGCGGCGGCAGTAAGCCAGCAGCGCTGCTTTCGGGCGGACGCTGTCGATAGCATCAATCACATAATCAAACCCCGGGCTCATCATGTCTGCGACATTATCCGGCGTGACAAAATCATCCGTACAATGCACCTCACATTCCGGGTTGATAGCCAGGATCCGCTCCCGCATCACCTCAATTTTCGGCTGTCCGACCGTGCCCTGCATGGCGTGGATCTGCCGGTTGGTATTGGTTATGCACACATCATCCATATCAATCAGTGTAATGGCACCGATTCCGGTACGCGCCAGTGCTTCCGCAGCCCACGAGCCGACACCACCGATGCCGACAACACAGAAATGAGACCGGGCAAATAAACGGAGTGCCTGCTGACCATAAAGACGGCCAATACCGGCGAAGCGCTGTAAGTACGCATCAGATAAAGAAGTTTGTGTCATCGGGAACCTGCGGTGTCAGTCACGGAAAAAGAAGGAGTTGATGCCGGTGCATACATCAGAGTGAAGTATACACCGGACAAAAGGAAGACTACAGCGCCGGGTTCAGGATCGGCGGGATCCCTTTTTTCAGTACCCAGACGCGGCCGTAGTGATTGTAGAAACCAGCCATCAGCCCGGCATCGTGGCCGATACCATGATAGATATCGAAGTGATGCCCCTTGATAGCCCCGCCGACATCCAGTGCGATCATCAGACGCATATCATAACGGCCGGTAAAATTACCCTGGTTATCCAGCACCGGAACTTCCGCCAGAAGCGTGGTACCCGGCGGGATCAGAGTTTTATCCGAGGCCACAGAGGCTTTGGCAATCAGCGGTACCGCGCTCGCCCCTTTCACCGGTGCAAACTGCTTCGGTGTGAAGAAGACAAAAGAGGCGTTTTGCTCCAGTAATTCCTGCACTTCCTGCGGAGAGTGATTATCGGCCCACTGGCGGATCGCCAGCATCGACATATCTTTCTTCTCCACCTCGCCGCGATCGATCAGAACACGCCCGATACTGGTATAACCGTGCCCGTTCTTCCCGGCATACGCGAAAAAGTTCAGCTCAGAACCATCACCGAAATCAATATAAGCACTGCCCTGAACATCCATCAGGAAATTATCCATCAGTGAGTTGCTGTAGGCGAGGACATAGTTATCACTCAGCGCGCCGTTATAAATCTGGGCCCGGCTCGGCAGACGGCTGCCTTTTTTCGGCGGCATGCGGTAGATAGGATACTGAAACTCCCCCTGACGGGTATGACGGGCCTGAACGACCGGGGTGTAATAGCCGGTAAACTGCACATTTCCGTAGTTATCTTTGCCTTCCATCTGATAGCTGTGCAGGTTGAACTGCCGCAACTGTGCGGTATCCGCACCGGAGCGCAGCCAGTTTTCAACCGCACGGAAGTTCTCGCTGTACTGATTGTACAGGCGTGGCGAGGTTGTCCGGATGGCTTCCACCTGTTTCAGAAAGTCCGGGCCGTTGACCGGCACACCGGGACTGTTGACGCTCGCCACTTCCTGTAAATTCTGTGTCAGATGCCCGTCTTTATACTGCTGACCTTTATCTGTCGGACGCGATTCACAACCAACCAATAAAGAAAATAATACGCCGCACAACAAATACCTGCCGGTTTTGCTCATACCCATCCGCCAACCAATAATTTGAATTAATGCAATATGTATGCGAACGATATCAAATCGCTTTTATTATGCAACCGCTTTAATTTTTGCTGCTGAACAATCATCCGGTCAAATGAATAAAAAACACGCAATCAGCCGGATAATTAACCAAATCAGGGGGTAGCATAGCTTTTTATCAAGAAAAAACTTGCATCAGCTCTCATCCTGAGTATAGTAAGCGCCTCACAGACGCGGGATGGAGCAGCCTGGTAGCTCGTCGGGCTCATAACCCGAAGGTCGTCGGTTCAAATCCGGCTCCCGCAACCAATTTTGAAGTGCGCTGTCTGTGAATACAATGTGATATGCTCAGTTAATGATATTCGGACGCGGGATGGAGCAGCCTGGTAGCTCGTCGGGCTCATAACCCGAAGGTCGTCGGTTCAAATCCGGCTCCCGCAAC